>DATECO010000001.1:0-3871 GCA_035286865.1 Nitrospiria bacterium
AGGTGGCCAGGCCGATCGTCCCTGCAGCCCGGGCCACTCGAACCTCTTCACTCGATGGGAAGGTCGTATCGGATCTATGCTCTGGTCCATCGATCAGGGGCATCGCTGGGTTACCACTTCTGTTTTTGTCTCCTCACGTCCGATCAAGCGACCTGGGGTGCGAGGCTTCGTTCCACCATGCACTCGCGAAATTTCGTCAGTCCAAGTTTATCACCCAATGATGGGCGTCCATTTTGGCTTGACCCCATTGCGGGTTTATGGTACAAAATTATCTAAAAAGAGAGGAGTTTGTAAATATGCCCGTTCACGCGTCACCCATCAAGCGACAGCGACAGTCCGAGGTCCGCAGGGTAAGAAACCAGGCCGTTCTGTCTCGGCTCAGGACCCTTCTCAAGAAAGCTAGAGTGGCCTTTGATCTCCAGGATCCCAAGGCGGTTCAGCAAGCAGTGGCCCAAGCCATCTCCACCCTCGATAGGGCGGCCTCCAAAGGGGTGATACATCCAAACAAGGCCTCGCGTTCCATCTCGCGGTTGAGCCGCAAGTGCCACCAACTCCTGCTGGCAAAGACCTCAGGGGGAGAAATCAGTCCCCCGGCCTAATCCGCCTTTGGCCGGGTCCGATGTTGACCTCCTGCAGATTCTCACCTATCCGACAGAGGTCCAGGATCAGTCCCTCGAGGATGAGTTGTGGAGACAGTCTGCTCCCCTTTAATCTCGAGTCAGCTTCCAGACAGAGCGCGAATGACTTGATCAGATCCTGTTCACTCGATTCTAGAGATGATCCTGTGTGTCTTGACAGTGGCCCGGCCGGCGAATCCTGACGGCCTGGATGGGCTGACCTGGCTGCACGGCGAAGGGACGAGAGGAGTAAGCCCAGCAGAGAAAGAGGATGCTCCCCTGAATCCAGCAGGAGCCTGAGCAGTCGGAATGCCTTCTCCTGATCACGACTGCGGACCGAATCCAGCCATTCAAAGACAGAATGACCGCGCTCTCCCGTCAGGAGGACCTGGAGGTCTCCCGCTTCGATTGTACGGGTCCCCGTCATGGTGAGGGAGATCTTTTCCAGTTCATTCCGGATCTGGTATAGGTCATTGCCCAGCCTCTCTTTGAGATAATCTAAGGCCTCGGGTGAGAGGGCGATCCCCAAGGTTCGGGCCATCTCCTTCATCCAGAGGGTCGTCTGGGAGTCATTGAGCGCGCTAAATAACACCTCAGTCGCTCTGCTTTTCAAGGCGAGAAACAATCGTTTTCTTAGATCCAACTTCCCGGCCACAAGAACCAGACAGGTCATATTTGAGGGATTATCCAGATAGGGGATCAGGCCCTCCGAGCCGGAGAGTGCTTCCGCCTCCCTCACCACCACAAGACGTCGTGTGGAAAGTAGGGGCAGGGTCTGGCATGGATGGATAATATCCGCAATGCGGGTTGAAGATCCGCTGAGGAGGTGGTAGTTCAAGTCTTCTGACCCGGGTATCAGGATGGCTTTCTTGAGCCTTGCAATTGCCTCCTCAATCAGAAAGCCCTCCTCACCGTGGAAGAGATAAACAGGCTGGACCTGTCCTCGCTCGATCTGAATGATAAGTTCTCGGTATCTCATGGGCCTTCTCTTTTGTGTGGGGGCCCCTGAAGGGGATCCATTGGGACATCCTCCGATGCCCCCACGCCCCCCTCCGCCCGAGGCGGACGCTCTGGTTTTGCCAAAGACTCGCTTGATGTTAGCCGGGAAACCCCTGTCCAGATCTCCTCGGCGATGCGCTTTGCGGCCTCATCAATTGCAAGATCTTGGGCCGAGCGGCTAACACCCGGGTCCGGGCTGACCAGAAATTCTGCAGTGGCTTGTATGCCGCCCTGTTGCCACAAGAGTTTTCGGTCCTGTGCCTGCAGCACGTTCACGTCCGTAGTGATACTTACACGGTATTCAGCCACCTGGAAGCTCTGATTAAAAGAAAGGGGAGTGAGGCTGAAAGCGGTGATCTTCCCCTCCAGGATTAAATGGGCCCGGGCAGGGTCCTGGATGATCCGGTAGCCCGGCCGGGTCAGGAATTCCTGCTTAACCATTCGGGTCAACTTCCCTTCCAGTGCGGGCTCGAAGGTGTCATTGAGGAAGACAGGGATCACGATCCGCTGGACAGGTGCCCCCGCGCGTGAAGCAGATGGGGTGGCGGGGAGATACCCACAGCCCTCTATCAGTAATAGCAGGCCCACGGCGACGAGGAGGGTCCGCCGGGCCAGGACATTAAGCCGCATGACCGATCTTTCGCCGACAGTAGGGGCAGACCACCCAATCTGGCTGGAGGGACTTTCCGCAGAATCGACAGCGGTGAGTGACTAACGTGGCGCAGTGGGGGCAGGCCAAAAAGTCGATGGTGATCGGCCTGGCGCATTTTTGGCAGTAGGTCTGAAGGGGTTCCTCCACTTCAATTACCCTGGCAAGCTCAGAGATCGAGGTAATGCCGTCTCTGACCTTCTGGAAGCCCGCCCCTCGGAGTCCCACCATTCCCATGGCGAGGGCCGCGGAACGAAACTCCTGCTCCGGAGACTCTGCTGTAATGATCTCACGTAAAGGAGGAGTCAGCTCCATCAGTTCATAGATCCCTGTGCGTCCCTGATATCCGGTCTGACGGCAATGGGTACAACCTCTGGCCTGGAAAAAGGTGATACCTTCTGCCGTCTGGGGGGGAATTTTGAGAAGGATGAGGTCCTCAATGGGCGTTGGGGTGGTTTCCTTACATTTGGTGCACAGGCATCGGACCAGCCGCTGGGCAATCACCCCCACCAGCTGGGAGGCCACTAAGTAACTAGGGATTCCGATATCGATCAAGCGGCTGATTGTGGAGGGGGCATCGTGGGTGTGCAAGGTGGAAAAGACCAGATGTCCGGTCATGGCCGCGCGGAAGGCGATCTCGGCCGTTTCTGCATCCCGGATCTCCCCGATCAGAATCACGTTGGGGTCCTGCCTCAAAATGGATCGAAGACACTTGGCAAAGGTGAGGCCGATCTCGGGATTGATCTGAACCTGATTGACGCCCTCAATGGTGTATTCGATGGGGTCTTCTACGGTCATCAGATTGGTGGTCTCGGATCGCAGACGGTTGATCATGGCATACAGGGTGGTGGTCTTCCCACTCCCTGTGGGCCCTGTCACCAGGATGATTCCCTTTCTCCGTCGTGCCAGCCTGTTGACCAGTTCCAATTCCCGGGACGTAAGCCCCAGCGTCTCCAGAGTGATCATGACCTTAGACTGATCCAGGACGCGAATGACTACCTTCTCCCCGTTGTGCGCGGGGATGATAGAGACCCGCAGGTCAATTTCCCGATTCTCTGCTTTAATCCGAACGGCCCCGTCCTGGGGTTGCCTCCGTTCGGCGATATCCAGGTTGGCCAGGATCTTAATCCTGGAGACCAGTGCCCCCTGGACCCACCGGGGCAGACGCATTTCCTCCCTCAGGAGGCCGTCGATTCGGTAGCGAATCCGACAATCCTTTTGTGCCGGTTCGATATGAATATCGCTGGCCTTATACCGGATGGCCTTGCTCAGAATAATATTCGCCAACCGGATGATGGGGGCGAGTCGGCTGGTCTCCTGCAAGGATCGGATCTCTTCCCCGCTGGCAGAGATTTCAGAAATCACCGGTAGCAGGGCGTCATCAAAGTCCTTTGCCGATTCTTTAACGATGTCGTCCACCGAGTAGTCGGGTTTAAACTGTTTATACTGCTGATCAATGGCCTCCATGATCTCCCGGCGGGTCGCCAGGACAGGGAGGATCCCGTAGCCACTGTAAAAAGAGAGGTCCCGGATGCATTCATAATCCAGGGGATCGGCCATGGCCACGGTCAGGGAGCGATCTTCGAATTTGATGGGTATGATCTGG
>DATECO010000002.1:0-3161 GCA_035286865.1 Nitrospiria bacterium
CTGTGATCTCCTTCATCGGGGGAAGGTCTAGCAAGACAAACACAAGCAATCCCAGGAATGCATAAAATACAAACATCCATTGAAACACAGGCGGGAATCCCAACACCCCCGCCGCAATCCAGAGTGCAGTACCGATCACGGCAGAGCCCACCAATTTCCACCTCAAGATTTGAATTATGCTCTTTCGCCCAACCATGTTCTCTTCCTTAAATCCGTTACTCGTTACTCGTTATTCGTTCCCTTTTTCACGATTAACCCTTAACGATTAACGTATAACGTCCCCTTTTCTCATTTGACTTTGGACTCTCCCATACGCAGGCTTAGCCAGATCGCCAGGCTGACGATCAGAAAGAAGGTCAGGGTAATCAGAGTGATGAGGATACTGGCCTGGGCGAGTGTAGGCGTAAACGACTCGGCTGTAAAGTCAGGAAACAAGATATACACGTGATAATATTTCCTGACCAGGGATCTGACCGCCCCCATTAATCCCATCGTCCAGATGACAGAAAAGGCCAGAAAGATCAGGACAAACTGTGAGGCAAAATCAATCTTTCCCCAACTGATCTCCCCTTTGCGAATCACACGGTTGTAAATGATATAGTTAATGATGGTCACCAAAACAATCAGGGCCGCCGCCGTATTTTTGGCCGGCATCAGGGCCAGGAAGCCCCATTCTGAAGGCAGTGAAAGCTCGTCTGTAGCTGCCGCCTGGGTGGCCGAGAAGGCATGGGGGGTCATCCAGATGGCATTGCCGAGTAGAACAATGGCGAAACCGACCTTGACCAAGGGGGCCCATCGCTCTGCCCCGCTGATCCTTTTCATCGAAAGCCAGATGTAATAATTGCTCCCCAGGAAGATCAAGCCCACCATGGCCCCCTGCATCTCAAAAAACATGGACAATTGGTCCGCCATCATGTAGGGGCCGATGGAGGCATCATATTCAAAGAACTCCGCAGCCAGGATGTAGCCAAAAAGAGGAAGGAAAAGGAGTGCCCCAACCCCAATCAAGTTGCCCACAAATCCCATCCAGTCGTAATAGGCTTTCTCTTCCTTTGTCTTTGACATCATATACATATAGGCCGCAATCAACCCGGTGATGAAACCGCCAAATGTGACATTGCCGATGAGGCGGTGCAGGTTTAAGGGCATCCAGCTAAAATTATAGACCTTATCCCAGAGGGTGGCGGTGGTTTCGATATAGGTGTGTAGATCCATCTCCAGGCCCTCTGGGGGTTTCGCGGGAGTATTCATGAAGGAGGTGGGGCCGTCAATGACAAAGAGTGTGGCTGTGCCGATGATGTTCAACAGAACACCAATGGCAATATGGCGGCCCTTCCTGTCTCCAGACAGCGAGTCCCAAGTATACCAGTAAAGGTATAGGACGATCGTCTCTGCGATAAAGAGCAACGGGTAGGTAATAGCCATAATCCCGAAGAAATGGCCGGTCAGCCAGGCGATGAATGTGGGGTAGAGGCCCAACAGGACCAGGAGAAATAGCCCTCCGGTCAGGGCCGTCATGCTGTAAAGAATGGCCGTGACCTTGGTCACCTCCTTGGCCAGTCGATCGTAGCGGGGGTCCTTTTTCCTCAGGCCGATCCACTCGCTAATCACCACAAAGATCGGGGCTCCCAGAATAAAGGCCGCAAATAAGATGTGGAGCTGGGCCGCAATCCAGACCGCAGTCCGATTGCCAAGGTAGGGAAACTGGATTTGTTTGGGCTCCGGAACCTGGGCATACACCACTGCCCCGGCCAGAAAGATCAGTATTGCCACCCCACCTAGTATCCTAAACCACCTTTTCATCTTGCTGTCTCGGCCGTTGTCGGAGTGGGTTTGAAATCATCGTGGGGGGCTGGTTGCCCTCCATGGGAGAAGGTGTGCTCATAGGCCATAACCTTCCACCTCTCTTCTTCGGTTAGTTTTTCTTTCCAGGGCTTCATCTTGGTCTTTGGAACCCCCTCGGAGATTCTCCAAAACCAGGTGCTGTCAGAATACATGGACATCCGCTGGGCCACCCTGAAGTCCCGGGCACCGCGCTTAACCGGCTTACCGTCCTTACCATGGCAACTGGCACAATTGACATCGATGTTCTGCTCACCGGTAAAAATCTTCTTCCCCTCCTCGATGATCTTGGGATCGGTCCACCAGCCCTCTGGCATATGCTTCTCTTGATAGGCCACCGGAACGGGTGGCGGTGCAACGATGGGTCCCTCTCCCCCTCCGCAACCTGTTAGAACCAGAAATCCTGCAATGAGAGACCTGACGAGTATTCGATTGGTCTTCATAGTCACCCTTGTTCTCCTCTCAGACAATTCTTGAACCCTATTGAACGATCACTTATTTTTTCTTCCCTTTTTTCCAGCCCTGGGACTGAGGTTTCAGCTTTTTTCGGGAATAGACACCCCAGTAAGCGAAGGCGGCAATAATCAAGGCAGCGCCTACCCCGTACACCCAGAGGGTTGCAGAACTGGATGGCTTTTCACTTGGGAGCACCCCGAAATCGACCTGGAGCTTACGTTCAGTTGTCATATCTTTTGGATCGAAGGTGGTGGTCACCGTCTTCGTTTCATCCTGGGTGGTAATACTGATTTCGTCACCCATATTCTCGTTATGAAGGTGTAGAAGGACCTCGTAGTAACCCGAACGATCCGTAAAGGCTGTGGCCCCCTCTCCGATCCGGTTATCCACCACCATCACCTTCGCGTCCTGAATGGCAGTGCCCTTTGCATCCCTGACATAGCCGTAAACCGTAAATCGGTGGTCTGTCTCATGGGTCGCCCGCACGTTAGAGGGGAACAGAACCCACACGAGAATGAGGCTCACCAGGATACGCCTTTCCGCCCGGAATCGAGCCTTCCATAGGGGTCGAAAGAAGGAGGTAAACAGAGGCAGGTAGTAACGACGGCCTTCCATTACCCAAAAAAGTCCCGTTGATCTTGAAGACATCGATAGAGGCTGTGGCCTACCCTAGCACTGATCGGTATATCACCGCGCATACGTATCTTGATGTGCGCCACACCCCCTACCCCACCCCAGCGTGGCCATTTGCCGCCGTTTACTCTAAAAGAAGTATTTGTATATCATAATCTTCCACCCTTGTCAATATCCATTTACGCCTTGCCCACCCTCAGTTTTAAGTATGCGCACGGGCCGGGGGCGGT
>DATECO010000003.1:0-3162 GCA_035286865.1 Nitrospiria bacterium
CAGCGAAAAGGCTACTCCAATTAACCCTCCCACCACGGTCCAGAATGTCCCCCACAGAATGGCCTTACGATAGTCCGTAACCCCGCTCCCTACCAATGTGGCGATGCCCTTCGAGACATCGTTGGAGCCATTGGCAAAGGCCAGCAGGGCGACCAGAAAGATACCTAGTAATACGCTGTATTCGAGCATCCCACCCTCAGCAGCAGCCGGGTCTGCAGCCAGTGGGCTCAACTGCAGAATCCTGGTTCTGTATCACCACGACTCCTTTGTCGGGGTCGGTAACGGTGAAGACGCCTGCATAGGGCGGATTTTTCAGCTTGGCCGCTGTGTCCGTACAGACCTCCACCGCCTCATTCCTGGGAAAGAGATGACCCTCTTCATCCACCACAGCCTTAAATGGCCCGTGGTAAATCGCTCTCTGACCGACGTAGACACACCCGATCTTCTTTTCGTATTTATATCCCCTCACCGTCACCGAGTAAAATTGATGCTCCTCGATCTCCTTCCAGAAGACCTTCTTTAAGACCGACAGTCCATAGAATCCGGCCCGCTCAAAGGCAGAGAGAAAGGCCTCCTCCGTCAGGGCCCCGGCGATGCATTCACCCAGGAGTTGTTCATTGGCCCGGATGTGGGGCGGCAAGGGATGCTCTGAGACAATGTCCGAGATGACCACCCGGCCATGATCCTTCAAGATCCTCCATATCTCCGAGAACACCCTCGGCTTGTCAGGAGACAGGTTGATGACACAGTTTGAGGTAATCAAATCCGCAGTACCGGTTTCCACCGGGACTTCCTCTAGATACCCTTTACGGAATTCCACCGCATCATAACCGAGATTGCCCGCCACTTGGAGCTTATTCCGATTGGCCACCTCCAGCATCCGATCAGTCATATCCACGCCGATGACCCGGCCCGTGGGTCCCACCTTTCTGGCCGCAATAAAGCAGTCAATTCCCCCGCCGGAACCCAGGTCCACCAGGGTCTCTCCCGCCTTCAGATCCGCCAGGGTCACTGGAGAGCCACAGCCATAGAATCGATCCAGGACTTCCTCGGGGATGTGGCTGATCTCATCGGCCTGATAATTCACGGGGCAGCAGAGCCCGGCCTTGGGCTCCTCGGCCGCCTTCTCATAAAACTCCTGAACGATCTTTCGGGGTAATTCCACATCAAAGGACAGCACACAATTGGAGTGAAGGGTGCTCACGGGGAGATGGTCTTCTTCTGCCCCACTGAAGACGGCCCCCTCTCCCATCGCGTGATAGATCATGGGTGGGTTATATCCTGTTCTGAGATTAAAGGCAGATCGTTTTTGAGAGGCCATCTCCTGCATCAAATCCTTCATCAGTTCTACATACAGTCCATAGTACGGATCCTGACCCAGGATATCCCCTTGACTCGCCCCGTTGTTGCTATAGAAAAAGCTGTGCTCGATATCGCCACCGCCGGTGATAAACTTAAAGGCATCACCATTAAGTCCAAACTTCTTGAGGACACTGGCCTGTCGAAATTCCTTCGCCAGAGGACTCTCAAGCCAAACCTCTTTAATAGACCGGATTCTGACATCGCCCAAATCTAGCGAGGGATATCCCGCAAATGAGGCCGAAGGATAAAGATGTCCATCAGAATAGAGACACAGGCTATCCCAACAGGCATTTCCGAGGTCATGCTTGACTCCAGGCCGACCGTTGACACGCAGTTTGAGGGATTCATTGTTGTCAAAGCGGATCCCGTGAAAATCGGCCTGCCTTTTAACTTCCCGAGCTACCCAGAGAAGATCCTCACCCAATGGGGAATGGGCTTTGTGGCCGGACCCTAGCTCCAGCAGCCGACCCCGCCTATGGGGCCACATGAGGTGGAGCGACTGGGCACCTAGGGCCTTGGCGAGGCGCGGGAGGTTGGGCATATCCTGTAAATTCTCGTCCATGACCACAGCGGTGAGCGAGGTCTCATATCCCAGATCGCCTAAGATCTTTAAGCCCTCCGTGATGCGTTTAAAGGTCCCTGCTCCTCGGATGGGGTCGTTGACTTGGGGAGTGGAACCATCCAGGCTCACCTGGAATTTCAGCTTCTGGCGATTCAGGTCCTTGAGTGGCTCGATCTTCGCGTCTCGGAAAAGTGTCGCATTGGTCAGAATGATCAGCTCCGCCCCCTTGGCAACCGTTACATAATGGATCAACTCAAAGATGTCCTTCCTCAAAAAAGGCTCTCCCCCTGTGAAGTAGAAACGGTGGACCCCTAGTTCTGTTGTCTCATCGATCACACGGAGATAGAATGGGGTGTCCTGGCCTGGGTCCCCTCCCGGATGGGATGAGACCAGGCAATGGATGCAGGTCAGATTGCAGGAGTTGTTGGTATGAAGCCAAAACTCGTTAAGACGGGTGGGTTTGAGATAATCCGCCCGCCCGGTGTAGTGTGCAGGACTTGGGGGGGATGTAGTAATCATTTGGTGACGAATGGCGGCCCTCAAAAAATCATGCACATGTAGCCAGGCCTTTGCCATGTCCGGCTTGTTGGAAGCCGCATACTCCCTCACAAGATCGCCAAAGGTCCGCCTTCCATCCACCCGGTCCATAATCCTGGCCCCACGATCATCTGTAGCAATCCAGTTCGGGGCCTCCCCATCCAGGAGGAAATGGACCCCATCCCGCTCAAACCGCGTCAGGTGGGGCCGATGACAGATTGTCCGATCATTCAACTCAATCATTGTATATCTCCCTCATAAAATGACTGACTGGCACGCGGGACCCTTGGTGGATCGTGATCCTGCGATCTCCTGACCAGATCTCAGCCAAGTTATCATACCATAAGCCAGTACCACATCCAATACGTTTGGGCCTCCTACGGTTTGGGATAACCACCTGCTCTCAGACTGAATTACTTCCGCCTGCAAGGCGGTAGGTTCCCTACAGGTCGACTTGTAGTCGAGTGGTGATCCCTCTGCCGTCATTCCCGCGAAAGCTGGAATCCAGTCTTTGCCTCGCTTTTTCCTGGGAGCCTACCTCTGGATGCCCGCTTCCGCGGGCATGACAACATCTTCGATTCGCCTGAAGACGAGGGGTTTCCACCATCCCCAGAGAGAACACTAAATTACACTTTGTCCTCTTTTTCAAACAGAAGGGCATTGAGCTCTACGAGAAGATCTGGCCTGATCTTCTCAAGCCG
>DATECO010000004.1:0-3199 GCA_035286865.1 Nitrospiria bacterium
CTCCATATTGTGGAACGGGAAGCGGAAGATTTCGACGAAAAGGCCGTGGAACTTCATCTGAAGACGGCTGCACCGCCTCCACCCGAGGCGGCGCCGGTCATGGCCTGCGGGTGCCCTTCTACCCAGATGCAGAGCTTTCTCAGGCCGTTCACCTCCTGTGAAGAAGCAAACAAGCCTGCTTCTCACCAAAGTAACGTCTCTGCTCTCTCCCATTGGCCGGTGCAGATAAAATTAGTGCCGCCGACCGCGCCTTTTCTCAAGGGAGCGGATCTCCTGGTGAGTGCGGACTGCACGCCTTTTGCCTATCCGGACTTTCACCGCGATTTTCTCAAGGGAAAGGTGCTCATGGTGGGGTGCCCGAAATTCGACGACGCCGAGGCTTACGTTCAGAAATTCACCGATGTTTTCAAGATGTCGGGAGTCAAGAGCGTGACCGTGGTTACGATGGAAGTTCCCTGTTGTCAGGGGCTGCCGGTGATAGTGAAAAAAGGGATGGCGGCGGCAGACGCTGATATCCCCATGAGTCACGTAGTAGTGAGCTTGCGGGGGGAAATTATCAGGAGGGAGTAGCAGAATTTCCTCTCCTTAAGGAAACCCTTTTGGTTTGGAGGGGAACTTATCTAATTCCACAAAAAGAGAGGGGGTGACGAAGGGAGGAGTGTGTGTCATTGTTAGCGGAGTTCAAATTTAGGATAACGATTAAAGGAGGTTCAATATGACCAAAAATACCGCAAGGAACTTGTACTTTATCGGGACCATGGTCTGTCTGGTGATCTTTTTTGCATTGTCGATCCATACCATGTCTACCATACCGAAGTACACGAATTCAGAGAAGTTGACGGATGATGTCATCGCAGGGAAGAAGGTTTGGGAAAAGTATGACTGCATCGGCTGCCATACCCTGATCGGCGAGGGTTCTTACTTCGCACCGGAGCTCAAGGATATCTACAGCCAGAAGGGGCCAGCCTTTATCCGGGCTTTTCTCAAGGATCCCGTCAAGGTTTGGTACGGAAGCGCCGAGGCCGCGAAGGGGCAGCGCAAGATGCCCAACCTGCATCTCTCAGATGAAGAGATCAACCGCCTGATTGCGTTCTTTGAGTGGGTGGACAAGATTGATACCCACAATTGGCCTCCAAGGCCGCAAAAGGCGGCGGTTCAGGGAGCGGCGACCAAGCCTCCTGTGAGCGCACAGGAAGCCGGGAAAGTGGAACGCGGAGAGGCCATCGTTAAAGAAAAGGGCTGTGTGGCCTGCCATAAAATAAAAGGGGTCGGGGCGACCGTGGGACCTGATCTGACGGGAGTGGCGCGGAGACTTGATATGGAGACCTTCCATAAGAGACTGAGAGACCCCAAATTGGTGAAACCGGACAGCATTATGCCGGCCTATGGTTTTTCAGACGAACAGAGTGAAGCGATCATCGCCTTTCTCAAGACCCTATAGGAGGATTTGAAGATGAAATACAAGACACTAAGTGTGGCCTACAACCATTTTGTAGTGGCCCTTCTGCTGTTGGTACTCCAGGTGATTGCCGGGCTTTGGATCGGCATCCAGTATGTGTTCCCTGATTTCTTTTATCAGGTTATTGATTTTAATGTCATGAGGACCATCCACATCAATCTGCTGATCGTCTGGATACTCATCGGGTTTATGGGCGCCTCCTACTACCTGGTGGTGGAGGAATCCGAGACCGAGGTCTGGTCGCCGTCCCTGGCCAATATCCACCTGATCGGATTCGCGATCGGCGGAGTGGCTGCCATTGTCGGGTATCTTTTTGGAATAACCGACGGACGCGAGTTCCTGGAGCAGCCCTTCATCATAAAGCTGGCGATCACGGTCGTGGTCCTGGCCTTTGTCCTGAATATCATCATGACCATCGTCAAGGGGGGAAAGTGGACTTCGGTCCAGATCGTGCTTGTCATGGGCCTTGTCGGCGCCGCGCTTTTCTTCCTTCCCGCTCTCGGAAACCACGTGGGGGTCTACCGCAATCTTTCCGTGGATAAGTTTTACTGGTGGTGGACCGTACATCTTTGGGTGGAAGGAGTCTGGGAACTGATCATGGGCGCCATGCTCTCCTTTCTGCTCCTGAAGCTGACCGGCGTGGACCGGGAGGTCCTCGAAAAATGGCTCTATGTGATCGTGGGGATCACCTTTTTCTCAGGCATCCTGGGGACCGGCCATCACTATTACTGGGAAGGGTACCCTGCTTACTGGCTCTGGATCGGCGGGATCTTCTCGGCCTCTGAACCCTTTGCCTTCCTGGGCATGACCATCTATGCCTTCGCCATGATGGAGAAGGCAGGTCGTGCGCATCCGAACCGGGTGGCCATCTATTTCACCCTGGGCTGCGCGATCTTTGCCTTTTTGGGCGCCGGCGTCTGGGGGGTCATGCATACACTGCCTCAGGTCAACAGATATACCCACGGGTCCCAGATCACGGCATCACACGGTCATCTGGCCTTTTTCGGCGCCTATGCCATGATTAATCTCGCCATGATGACCTATGCCGTTCCGGCCATGAAGGGCAAAGACAGCTTTAACAAGCGGACCGCCCTGGCCGCTTTCTGGCTCATGGTCATCGGCATGACCGACATGACCCTGGCCCTGTTCGGGGCCGGAGTGGTCCAGGCCTTTATGGAGCGCTACAACCACATGCCGTTCATGGTGGTGCAAGACCAGATGTGGCTCTTCTATGCCATCCGCCTTGCCGGAGGGGTGATCTTTGCCGTGGGCGTCCTGTTCTTTGTCAAGGCATTTTTCCAGGGTGGGGTCAAACGGGCTGATGTATGACAAACAGAGGAGGGAGGGCGACTGCCCGCCCTCGATAAAAGGAATGAAGGAATGACGGATGCAAAGGGATCTCCTAGAGATCGACATGAACATGCAGCGTGAAGATAGGGCGCCTTATTACATCCCCATCGGGGACGAGGCGGCTGTATTTGAAACAGCCTACCGGAAGAAACTCCCGCTCATGCTCAAGGGGCCAACCGGCTGCGGCAAGACCCGGTTCATCCGGTACATGGCGCATCGTCTGAGACGGCCGGTGGTGACCGTGGCCTGCCATGATGATCTCACGGCCAGCGACCTGGTGGGGCGTTACCTGGTCAAGGGCGGAGAAACGGTCTGGATCGACGGGCCGCTGACCCATGCCGTGCGGATCGGGGCCATCTGCTACCTGGATGAAATCGTGGAGGCCAGGCA
>DATECO010000005.1:0-7374 GCA_035286865.1 Nitrospiria bacterium
TCTTCGGTGGACAGGGACCTGGGAAGCATCTCCACCATGGTCACCTCTGTCCCCAGGAGTCTAAAGATAGAGGCAAATTCGCATCCGCTAACCCCTGCCCCCACGATTAGCAGGCTTTTAGGGATCTTGTTTAAGTCGAGCGCATCATCACTCGTCAACACGGCTTCACCGTCAAAGGGAAAGAGGGGCAGCAGTGCAGGCCTCGACCCCGTAGCGATAATGACCCGATCGGCCTCTACCATCATCTTGTCGCCACCTCTTAATACGACCTCCACCGTTCTTGGCCCGATCAGGCGTCCGCGTCCTTCAATGAGCTCCACTCCCCAGCTCTTAAAAAGATTCCGTATCCCCCGGTGCTGAAGGTCCACAACCGAGCGGGTCCGATCCATCAGTTTTGCAAAGTCCCAGCGTGGCTCGCCTTCAAGGACAATGCCGTACTCACTTGCCTTTTTGACCTTCTCATAAACCTGCACAGCGGCCACCATGCTTTTGGTAGGAATACAGCCTCGATGGAGGCAGGTCCCGCCGACTTTGTCCTGCTCAATCACCGTGACCTTTGCCCCGAGCTGCGCCGCGCGGATCGCCGCCACATAACCCCCGGGCCCTCCCCCAATAATCACGATCTTTATTGGATTTGTCATATTACCTTCTCAGTCTCACAGGGCATCCTCTCGGGACCGAATCCCTCCAAATCTTTTCGAGCATTGGAGCAGTAGACCGCATCCTCACATCCTTTTGGCACCATCCCAATGCTCCATTGCTCTATTGTTCGAATGCTCTGAATTTTTGCCCGCTATAGCGGACAAAAATTCTGCCGGGGGAGGGATTCGAACCCTCACGAGCCTTGCGGCCCCCGGGATTTTAAGTCCCGTGTGTCTACCATTTCACCACCCCGGCGTTGGATAGATAAGCGATGGATCACTTTAAATCCCTTGAGGAGTTATGTCAAGCCCCATGCCTAAATGCTGGAGGCTCAGGCCAGGGCCGGTTCCTCGGCACGGGCTCGCCTGCGGTTACGGTCCTCGGCGGCCCTCGAGTCTCGGCCACCCCGGCATCAGAAGCCATCGATGGTGCGGCCTCCGACACGGCCTCCGCCTGAGGCGGATCACCGCCCCCGGCCCGAGCCTTGTTTAATACATTCAGGCACGTTTTTGAACTGGGAATGGCCAAGCCCCTTGGCTCTTCTTAGGATTGAAGAATCGGGTGCCCTCAGGTATGATAGAGAAATATCGGCACCCGTTTTGGATCGTTGGGGGTGGGGGGATGCGCAATAACAGAAAAAAGGCGCGCTATGAGTTTTCCAGGGGTGAGAAGAGCGGGCTGTACAAGGCAATTTTAAAACGAAGGGATGTGCGGGGACAATTTGAGCCCCATCCCATCCCGGACAGCATCCTCGCCAGAATCTTAAATGCTGCACACCACGCCGGCTCAGTGGGATTTATGCAGCCCTGGAACTTCATCCTGATCAAAGACGAACAGGTCAAGCGACAGGTTAAGGCTGTCTTTGAAAAGGCGAATACTGCCGCTGCACAGTTGTATGAGGAACCTCTACGATCCAAATACCTCTCGATGAAGCTAGAGGGAGTCCTGGAGGCCCCTTTGAACATCTGTGTGACCTGTGATCCTACTCGAGGAGGCCCGCATGTCCTGGGAAGGCACACCATCCCACAAACAGATATTTACAGCACTTGCTGTGCCATCCAGAATCTCTGGCTGGCTGCCAGGGCCGAGGGAATCGGAGTCGGTTGGGTGAGCATCTTGCGTAACGAAGACCTTCAAACCATCCTGAAGATCCCCCCACACATCATTCCTGTAGCCTATCTGTGTCTGGGCTATGTGACTCGCTTCCTGGAAAAACCGGAGCTGGAATTGGCAGGGTGGAGGGAACGCGAATCCCTCCCAAGGCTGGTTTATTATGAACAATGGGGTAATAATGCCAACGTCGAATGGAAAGCTTTAGATCTCCGCCTCAGGCGGAGGGTCCAAAAGATAAAAGACTGAGTGTATTTTAAACAGAACCCGCATAAAAAAAGAAGCATTATAGCCTCAGGCTCCGGTCTGTTGGGCCTTTTTCATATAATCCAGCAGATTGCGGTTTTTCTGTCCCAGCAGCTCCGTAAACTGTACCCCCAGGGTGTTCCCATCAATCCCTACCTGTGAGGCCACGATGGTTCCCTTGACCCGATCCGCACAGACCTGATGATTTTGATCCCTCCAGGTCAATTCTAATTCTACTTGTTGGCCAACCTCCAGAAATCCCTCGGTAAACAAGCCCAATCCCCCGCGTCCAAGGCTAGTCACATAGGCTTGAAAGCGAGTGTTTCCAGAATCGGAGATCACCAAAGCAGAGGCCAGAAAATTGAATCGTTCATACTTTCGGCGTTGGTCCACCCAGTCCCCTCCCTCCTACCCCACGACCGGACTGCATACGAGCTACTCTGAACTCCCAAGGATATCATCAATCAAGGGTTTGTTAAAGTCGTGGCAGTTCATACAGAGATCATGGATCACCTCATCTGATTCGGCCCGTCCCATTGAATCCACTCTCCGCTCTTCCTTCAAAGTTAGGAGACAAAGGTCGCACAACACTAAAAATCCCCGTGAGATCAACACTTGATTCATAGAGTCCCCTTCCTTCTCACAAAACCACATTATTCGTTACACGTTATTCGTTATTCGCTTTACGTATAATGAAGAACGTTTAACGGATAACGTGCTTTCAGACCCATATCCGCATGAGATCCTCCGCCTCCACGATCTCTCCATCGAACCATCCCTCGCACTGCGCCTTGAGGTTGTACCCCTTCCAAATGGGATCGAAGTGTGTGAGGACTAATTTCTTGACACCGGCCGCCTTTGCGGCCTGGCAGGCCTGGGCGGCCGTCAAGTGGCCCTCGATGGGGTGCTCCGCAGGGCAGGTTGCCTCCACGATGGCCAGATCGGCACTCCGGCAGAGTTCGATCAGTTCGGGACCATAGATGACATCCCCTGAATAGACTACCGTGCGATGGGCATACTCGATCCGATAACCCAGGGCCTCAAGCCGCGGAGAATGCCTCACGGGGTACGCATGCACGAGGGTCTGGCCCAGCCGTATCTTCCCCGGACCAATCTCCTTGACGCGAAACCTAAAGCCGGCGGTGGCAAAACCCGGAAAAGTTCGGATGATCGACTTCACCAGCTTTCGGGTCCCTGCAGGTCCATAAAGGATCAAATCCCCCCGCGAATTTGCTTTAGAGTAACAACCCTCATGAAAGAAAAAGGGGATAAATTCGCTGATGTGATCGGCATGCAGGTGGGTCCAGAAGAGATGGCCTAACCGACTTCGATCAATCCCAGCATGAAGCATGTTTATCAGAGCACCGGGTCCAAAGTCAAGCAGTAAGGGGAGGTCTGTCTTGACATAATAGCAGGCATTGGCACGACCCACCTGAGGCATTGCAGCCCCGGAGCCCAGGATCACGACCTCAATCATGGATCCCCACTCTCTAGGAAGAAAAAATTCATTTTTTCTATAGCCTCGGCTGGAAGAACTCGATATAATAGACCCCCATCTCCCTTTTCAAAATTATAAAGGGGCCCAAGACAGATTGCAAGGATGAAGCTACAAGATCCGGACCATCTTGAAAAAATAAAGAGATTCTATGCAGCAATCTCCACCGTGAATCTCATGGATTACCCCTATTTTATTCTCATTTATCGGTTATTTGATCTTTGCCGTAAAGAGATCTTTCAGCAACAGAGATATGGAGGGCCTTTCAAGCGGGTCCTGGATGTGGGCTGCGGCACCGGTTATCACACCCTCCGCGCAGCCCAGTTCTGCCAGGAGATTGTCGGGCTGGATGTCTCCCCTGAGTCGATCGAACTGGCCAGAAAACAGGTGAAAGAACTTGGACTCTCCAACGTCTCCTTTGTCTGCTCCGACATCAACCATAATCCCTTCCCGAATGAGGCCTTCGACTGTGTGATCGCTTATGGGGATGTCATTGGCCATATTCCAGATTATCGCATGGCGCTATCCGAGATCTCACGGATCACCATCCCCGGGGCCTTGCTCTCTTTCGACTGTGATAATAAGTGGTATCTCGGGCTCATCCGGGAGTGGGAGGAGCTTCGACGAGCTTTTGAACGGCCCAGTGAAGGCCACACACGAACCTGGCATTTTCGGGGCCAGCAGATGGATTTTAACACCTTTACCCAGCGGGAGTTAAAAGAATTGCTCTCCGCAAACCGCTTCAAAGTCCTCAGGACCTATGGCTTTGATTTCTTCCCATTTGCCATCCGGGCGCCAGAGCGCCTCCAATTTTCTGAGTCCATCGGGTGGAGGGAGCGGTCGGTGATGTTTCTGAACAGGATGGATATTGCCCTTCGTCGTTTTTGGCCGATCAATCGCCTGGGGTACACCAAGGTCATCTTCGCAAGAAAGATTTAGGGCTTAATGCAAAAGCCACTAGGGCCTGTGCCAGATCAGTCATAAATGTGATATCCAGCGTATCGGGAAGGTCTGTGGCCTGATGGTAGTGGGGATTTCGGAAATCAGCCGTATCCGTGATCATGAGGGCCGGGAGACCCACGTCCCAAAAGGAGGCGTGATCGCTGCGGCGTGTATCTGGGAAGGCCTCACCATTGCCAGGGACCAGGAAGCTAAACTTTGAAAGCCTGGGGACATGCGCCGTTATTGCCTCTTCGAAGGCACGGCAGAGATCAGCCGATGCCGTATTTCCCACAATACCCATAAAGTTACCTACTTCCGGGACCGATAGGGGAAGGCCCGGCGGGATCCGCTGGGAACCCGGCCCTTGTTCTGTGTACCCCACAGATTCTAGGACAATCGCACCGAGTATTTTCTTGCCGGACCGTCTGGCTCTGTGGGCATATGAACAGCTACCCAGCAGGCCCTGCTCCTCCATGGAGAAACCGACAAATTCGACCCCACACCCGGGAGGCAGGCCACTCAGCACCCTGGCCGTCTCCAGCATGACGGCCAGTCCGCTGGCATTATCATCTGCCCCCGGTGAGATCGCCACGGTATCATAATGTGCCCCGATAATCAAAACCTCATCGGCCTGGTCCTTCCCTGGAAGAACCCCGATGAGATTGGGATACTTCACCCCGAAAGGGTCGAACACCTCCTCTCGGATCTGAAGCCCGTAACGCGTATACGTTTCGGCCAGATAGCCCAGGGCCTTTTCCAGACCTGAGGGATTTGTATCGGCGTGCCTGATCCCTACCATCTGACGGATATGCCCCCAGATTAACTCAGGGTTGACCCTCGGTTCTTTTTGCACAGCGGACCTCATCCAAAGAAAGGCCTCTTCGGTATTTAGCATGCTACCTGTAGAGAAGTCAAATTTCTAGGGCCATTTAGGGGCGAGAGAAGGGATTGCCAAAGGGATCCTGACACAACTTCTGGAGTATCTCTGAGCTACTCCAGGCCTTGAGAAAGTATTGAACCAGTGCGGGATCAAGCTGGTGACCCGCGCTACGTTTCAAGATCTCCAGAGCTTCGACCGGAGTGGTGGCCTTCTGATACGTACGGTGGGTAGTCACGGCGTCATAGGTGTCCGCTATCGCAATAATCCTGGAAAACAGCGGGATCGACTCTCCCTTAATACCATCGGGATAGCCCTTCCCATCCCATCGCTCGTGATGATGGCGGATGTAACCTGAGATATGGGCCAGCGAATGGATCTGCGAGAGCATCATGGCGCCCTTCTCAGGATGAGTCTTAATCACAATCCACTGCTCGGGCGTGAGGGATCCGGTATTGTGCAGGATGGCATCCGGGATGCCGATCTTTCCCACATCATGCAGAATGGACGTATACCGAAGCAGCTCGATCTCCTGGGAGGATAACCCCGCCTCATGTGCAATGGCATCTGCGTAAATGGCCAGCCGCCGGGCATGACCTCCTGTGTAGACATCTTTGCTCTCCAGTGCCTCGGCCAGCGCCTGAATCACTTCAAAGTTGGCCGATTTAATCTCCTCGGTCTTGCCGCGGAGCTCGTCAAAGAGCCTGGTGTTTTCAATGGCCGTGGCAATTTCCGCCGCAAAATGAGTCAGCAAGTCCAAGTCCTGTTGTCGGAATCGCCGTTTCTTGGAAAGGCTCGCCATGTTGAGCACTCCGATCACCTGCCCCTTCACCTTGAGCGGGACACTCACAGAGGAGACGATTCCTCTATTCGGATACTCAGACCGCTTGGGGGTGATCAGTGGAAAGTCATTCATCAGCAGGGGACGACCTTCCTGCACGATCCGGCCAGCGATCCCCTCGCCAATGGGCTGGCGGGCGGTCCCGATGATCTCTGGATTAAGCCCGCGAGCATCCTGTACAGCCAATGTCTTACCGTCTGGCGCCAGAAGCATGATCGAGCAGGTGTCCGCCCCCAGGACATTCACCATGGCATCCAGGGTTGTTTGATAGATAGCCCGCAGGTTCAGGGAAGATGCCATCATTTCAGAAACGGCTCGAATCCGCTCCAGGACGTAGCGTTGTTTACGGTGTTCCTGGTCCACCAGAACTCCATAAAAGACTGTGCAGATGATCAGGAATGGGATCTGGAGCAACATCGCGCTGTTTTCCAGCACAGCTTTACCCTGGGCCTGAAAAAGAAAGATTAGATAAACACCCACAATGATAAGCCCATTGCTCACCACCGCGCCGCTTCCCTTCCCCAGCGTCGTCAAAAGAATGATGAGGAAATAGAACAAGAGCAGATTGGTCGAGGTAAACTCGGTGATGGCCATCGCAGTCGATATAATGATAGAATCCCCTATGACCAGGGCCATGTCAAACCAGGGCGTGTCGAATAACCGGGCGGGCAATACGATCAATATGAGATTGGAGAGGATGTACAGAAGGATGAGGCCGCTGATTTTCCACGACAGCTCAAGGTGCCCCGTGTGGAATAACATCAAATAGGAAAGGGCGATGATCAGTAACCATCGCAGCCAAAGAATGGTGATCCGTTTGCCCTTAAAGAGGGAACCCACTATTGCTTTCATAATCTACCTCAACTGACAACGGCTATGCTAAAAGTATAGCATGTCCCCTGTTTTTGTCAGGAAGGCCCTCAATACAAAAAGCCATATTTTTTCTCCGATATCCAAGGTGAGGGGATAACCACATTTCTAGTTATTTTTGTTGTCCCATCCACTGCGTTTTGGTATATTCAGCCCCCATGGGTGACCGCATACCAAAACTCCTTCTTACCCTGGGGATCTGGTTTTTCACCGTGCAGAACACCTTCAGCGCTTCACCCACTCCCTGCCAACTCAAAGGACTTCTTCCCCCCTTTCCAAAAATCCAGTTAGAGTCCGTTGCAAAAGGGCTCAGGGCCCCTTTAGGCCTGTTCCACACCGGCGAGGAAAGCG
>DATECO010000006.1:0-5865 GCA_035286865.1 Nitrospiria bacterium
CCTCCATCAGCGCCTTCAAAAGATCAAATTCGGTCACAATCCCAACCAATTTGCCATCATTATCCACAATCGGGATGCTTCCAGATCGCCTTTTGATGACCACCACAGCCAAGCTATGCGCAGTAATATCTTGATGATAAGCAGTCGGATCTGTCTGCATCAGATGATCCGCCGTCATCTCTTGAAGACTCTTTCCACCCACCATGAAATCTCTTCCTCTCATTGCTTATCCCCCCTTCCAAATTTCGAAAAATCGATCCCGTCTATTGCTTGTATTCAATAACACGTGCAAAGCCTATGCCACGTTATCTCTTAGGAAGGGAAAAGGCCAATGCATATAACTCCTTAAATTCATAATGGATTCATAGAACCCCTCCTTTTAATTCAGTGGGCCAGGAAAGGCAGTGGCAAAGGCAAATGTTTAAGAGGTTATACACCAAGGTAGTATTGAAATAGAAAGCGAAATGATTGCAAGAAATTAGCGGTGTCTAACGATCTTGACAGATGTGGAGGTGCCGCTTTTAGGCAGAGCCGGGGCGAAGGGTGGACTGCAGTTGTCTGCTCTTTTCGCTGGCTGTATAATGAGGAAGCTCCAGAAATCGATCACAATCTCTGATTCATCACGAGAAAAGGCCAATAGGAAGAAAAGCATGCGTCAACTGTACCCCAAGGATCTCCTCCTCTCTCCTCGCTTAGATTTTGAGCAGGTCGCCACACTGTTGAGACCGTACGGATTCAAAGAGGTCAAGAAGGCCGATACCAATCTCCAGCTTATCGCCGATGAGCCGAGGGTGAGGCAGCTTCTCTCAGAGACCATTGGTGAACTCCTGGACTGTCTTTCTCGCTCCCCGGACCCTGATGAGGCCCTCAATTATTTTGAGCGGTTTGCCAGGGCCACCTACAATAAAACCCAGTTGTTCTCCTATCTCAAAGCCTCCCCCTACACCCTCTGGCTCTTGGCAAAACTGTTTGGAAGTAGTCCGTTCTTATCTGAGATCCTTATTCGAAACCCGACCTATTTGTACTGGATTGCCGACCCAGGCACCCTTGAGAAAGACCTACCCAAATCGACTCTTGTGCGCGAGCTTTCGGCAGCCCTCCAGGCCCTTAAGACAAAGGAAAGAAAGCTCGAGATACTGTGCCTATTTAAGCGTAAGGAGCTTCTCCGCATAGGGGTAAGAGACCTGTTGAAGAAATCCTCCGTTAAAGAGACCACAGCGGCCTTATCTGTCCTGGCGGAGACCCTCATCCATAAAGTCTACGAGATCTGTGAAGAATCCCTGCGGGATAAATATGGAACCCCTCGCCGCCGGAATGCAACGGGGAAAAGGGGCCGGGCAGTCTTCACAATCCTGGGGATGGGAAAACTCGGGGGAGGGGAACTTAACTTTAGCTCGGATGTGGACCTCCTCTATCTCTATGACTCCGGCGAGGGCAGGACATCCGGCTTGAGGGGCAACGCAGAGAAGACCCAGATCTCGAACGCAGAATATTTCAGACGACTTTCACAAGAGGTCACCTCGGCGCTGAGTGGGTTGACGAACGAGGGTTATCTCTATCGTGTGGACTTGAGACTGCGACCGGAGGGGAGCTCAGGGCAGATCGCCTATCCCCTGAAAGGATACATACAGTACTATGCCTCGCGAGGGGAAACGTGGGAGCGGTTGGCACTCTTGAAGGCCTGGCCTATCGCAGGAAACCACGCTCTGGGCAGGCAATTTCTTAAGAGGGTGTCCTCTTTTATCTACCGTGAACCATTTTCACCCAAACACCTGGAGGAGGTGAAGAGCCTTAAAGATAGGATCGATCGGAAGATTCGAGTCCGGGGGGAAAGCGGGCTCAACGTGAAATTGGGGATCGGTGGAATCCGGGAGATTGAGTTTATCCTTCAGTCCCTCCAGGTCTTCTTCGGTGGCAAACTTCCCCACATCCGCGAGCGCAATACCTTAAAGGCTTTAAAAAAGCTCCTCCGGCAAAAACTGCTGACCCCGGAAGGATACCGTCACCTCTCTGAGGCCTACATCTTCTTAAGAAACGTTGAGCACAGCCTGCAGATGGTCCATGAATTTCAGACCCACCGACTCCCCGAAGATCCCCAGGAGTTGAGAATCTGCGCGCTTCGACTGGATTACTGGGACCGCGACGACACCACCGCCACGGATCAGTTCCTAAGGGACTATCAACTCCACACTACGCGGGTCAACCACATCTTTCGAGGCCTCTTTCATACACCCCAGGCATCTCCCCTTCTACAGGCGGCACTCAAAAAAACCCATCAGGCCTTCTCAAAGCGGCTTACAAAAAAGTGATGGGCATTCTCCATGTGGAGGTGAATCTCATCAGCCAATTTTTGAGCGCTCTGGTCCCAGTCCGGGCCGGAAAAGCCCATACGCCTTGCAAGATACTTGATTTCATCCGAGTCTTGATCAGGCAGAACGAGATCCCGTGCATTCCCCCGTACGATTCTGAGTGCATCGATCAGGGCACGTAAAAAGAGATAGGCCTCACGCAGTCGATCCCATTCTTCTTGCGAGATGATCCAGACTCGATAGAGGCCTTCCAGGGCCTCCAGGGTCGATGTCGTCCTCAAACCAGGATGACGCCTGCCATACATGATCTGAAGATACTGCACAGCATATTCAAGATCAATCACCCCTCCCGGGCTATACTTCACGTTCACGGTCCCAGGATTCACCAGTTCATTCATCTGGCGCCTCCGCAGGTGAAGGGCTGTTTGTAGATCCCACGGCTCATCGCTGTAGACAAAAGCATCTCGGATTGACTCTATCTGTCGCCCCAGGGTCTGATCACCAGCCACCGGCCTCAATTTGGTCAGGGCCTGCCGTTCAAAAGGTGCCGCCTCCCCTTTCGGACTATAGTAGGAACCTAGCTGCTCCATGGAGTTGGCAAGAACACCTGCCTTTCCATAGGGCCTCAAGCGCACATCAATCTGGAACATCCCCTCTCGCCTGGCCTCAATCGAATTAATGATCTCCTGGCATAATCGCTCAAAGTAGTCTCCATTTTCAATGGGAACCTTACTTTGGGTCCGACCCGGGCCCCCGTAAACAAACAGCACCTCAAGGTCGGAGGCATATCCCATCTCACGTCCACCAAACTTGCCAAGCCCGCAGATTGCAAAAGGACAGACAGTGTGGTTTTCCAGCAGGGGCTGACCATATCGCCTTGTGAGATGCGTGTGACAGATTTCATAGGCCTGATCCAGGACTACCTCTGCCAGCTCTGTAAGCGCCCGAGAGAAATCCATCAGGTCGGCAGGGGGTTCTAAGAGATGCCGCATGTCGATTCGGAACATCTCCCGGTCCTTAAATTCGTTGAGAATTCTTTTTTTATCTTCCAGGGTCCTTCCCCGCGCGAGAGACATTCTGAGTTGCCGGCGCATCTGTTCTTTGTCGCGCAGCAGCTCAGCCTTCCTGAAATCTTGAAGGATGGGGAGAAGGTTCTCAAACTGCATCCTGAGAAAATCTTCCCAAAGAAACTCGCTCGCCCCTAAGAGCCGAGCCAACAGATCGAGAGTCCCTCTTTTGCTCAATAAGGCGAGGACGGATCTGCGCATCTTATCTTCCACGATCTTGTCCAACAACTGATCAAAGTGGGTGATCGCCATTGCCGGATCCGGTGCCCGGACTAAAAAGTGGGTGAACAGTTTGATCATCACCGTCGCGATTCTCAGGAGATCTTGCTCCTTCGTCCCCCCAATCTTTCGCCCCTGTCTATCGGAGAGGTAAATTTGGTCCTGAACCTCTGATCCGATATTTTCTATCCTGACCTTATGGATGTAGATCCCTCGCATGGAAAGTGCATTGATAAAGGCATACAGGAAAGCGGGCGTATCCTTCGAACGGATTCCCATCACAGTCCACTTTTCGGAAAGGCGATTGTCAAATCTAACCTCCACTGGGTATAGGGGGCCCATAAAATCCCCCTTTTTTCTGGATAGATATTCCACGAATCTCCGATTGATCTGCGCGCGAGCCTCCTGGAGGTGGTCTTGATCGAGGAGAAGGATCAAACCCTGAAGTTCTCGCTCAAACTCGTTTTGCCTGGCCTCATCAAATACCTCTCCTTTTATCAGCCGGACACGAAATAGATCCACTATTTTCTTTCGAGAATCGCTTGTCTTACTGGGCCTCTCGCCAAGATCCCTCCCGGCACCTCTCCCCTTTTCCGAGAAGGTATAGATATGACCGGACTGGATATCGAGACCGAAGCAGGCCAACAGACCACAGAGGATAGAAAGCTCTGAAAAATAGTCATAGGCCACGATCACAATGTCGAAGATTCCATCCCCTCGCGGAATCACCCTGCTCTGAACGGGATGTTGCGAATCCAATCGATATGACATCCTGAGGTGGGTGGCGATCTCCTCTGGAGAGTAAAGTGAAAGATATTCCGGATCCATCCGGGAAAGGAAGTCGTCCCGGACTCGTTCATCAATATCGGGACCTAATCTCTCAACAGCCTTTTTCAGGTCCTTCTCCATCGATTGGATTTCGGCCCTTCGACTTCGCTCAGCATGGTGAGCCTGTCGAACCAGATTCCACCCCACGGGTCCCTGAAAGGTGCCACGGGCTCTGCCCGTGGGGCTCCACTTTACTGGTCAAGGTCTCAATTCTCCTCGTCCAGGCCAGGGCTATTTTGGATCAAAAACTCTATGAGGGCTCTGCCCCTTTCATACCTATAAGGGCCGTTGGCCTGACGGTGAACACCGGGCAGGAGGCCTTGCGTACCACACGCTCGGCCACGCTCCCCATCAGGACATGGGAAAGCCCTGAACGTCCATGGGTACCGAGCACGATGAGATCAGCAGGGATCTCCTGTGCGGTCTTGAGGATCTCAAGGAACGGCGTTCCCTCTTTAAAAATCGAGTCCACCTTTATGCCCTGATGCCGGGTCTCCTCGGCCAGTGTGTTGAGTTTTGCGAGCTCTCCCTGCTTGATCTCTTTGATCCATTGATGGACCTCCGGCTGAATGCTAGGTGTCACACCCGTGTGGCTGAAGAAGGGGAGCTCGAACACATGGAGCAGGTATAAGTCAGCCCCCAAGACTTTCACCAGATAGACCGCATAGTCCATGGCCTCTTTGGAGTAGGCCGAAAAATCTGTTGCCATCAAGACACGATGTAAGGGGATCATGCTTTCCTCCGATAACGTAACCCTTTCTCTCCCTCTACCGCAACAAAGACCGTAGAGGACACGACAATACAGGCTGCAAGCTCGCTTAAGCTCAAGGCCGTCGTGTGAAAGATCGGCTGAAGAGGCGGGCTATAGGTAATGGCCATTTGAAGAACAATGGTCAGCAGGACGGCACCCATTAGCTTGGGATTTGAGAAGAGGCCAATCGTCCAGAGGTAATCCCGCTCGGACCGGATCGCCAGGACATGGAACATCTGAAACATCGTCAGGGTAAAAAAGGTCATCGTTTGGCCGTGCCTCGTGAGGGGCTCATGAGACTGCCCTTGCGCTATAGCGGAAGACCGCCGGAGGATCTCCTCAATACTCCCCTTGGTAAAAACCCAGGCCTGGCCCTTCAGATCCTTGTGCACCGTGCTCATGAGCTTTCGAGTCGAATCAAAGGGGATCTCACCGATTCGGGGATATTCTTCCTCGAGCTTATCCTTCCAGAGGCCGGCCTTGGCGGCCACCAGAAGAATGAGGATCATTATGTCGGCAAACTGCCTGAACAGGACAGGCCAGGCCAGGAACCCCTCTGTATTTCCTGTTTTAATAGATTCGGCCCGTGTAGCTTTAAGCGGCGCTGGGCCTCCGCTGTAGAGAGCCCTGTTCGGGAGCTACCCAATTGCTGAAGGACCTCATCAGCATTTAATTTGTACCAGGGCTTGGT
>DATECO010000007.1:0-2378 GCA_035286865.1 Nitrospiria bacterium
ACGGACCATCGAAATGCCTCTGCCGATATCTATGGACAAACGACACTACTCACAGTCAGTCAAGACCCCTGTGATGGACACAACGACTCTTCTACACAGGGTTGTCTGTCGGAGACAGATGCAACTGCCAGAGTGGATAGGGAATGCCTTGCGGAAAAATATACAAACCATGGGGAGTATGTCAGTTGTGTAGCAAAGACGGTGAGAACCTTGAGGGAAGGCAGTGAGATTAGCGCCAGTTTGGCACTCCATCTGGTCACTCTCGCAGCCCGTTCCGATGTGGGGAAAAAACAATAGATATAAGAAAGGCCTCCCAACAATCGGGGGGCCTTTCCCTTGATCCTATTGTGTGGTCTTATACCTTGACCACGTTGGATGCCTGTGGACCCTTCTTGCCATCGATGATTTCAAACTCGACTTCTTGGCCTTCATCCAAGGTCTTAAATCCATCACCTTGAATCGCAGAAAAGTGCACAAACACGTCACTGCCATCTTCACGGGATATAAACCCATATCCCTTGCTGGCATTAAACCACTTGATGCGTCCTCTTGCCACTTGACTTACCCTCCTCCCTTAATTCTGTGGGGACTCGTGCGATGCTCCTCCTCCGGCCTGCCCACCGCCCGCCTGCCCCAGCCTGGCCGGCAGGCAGGGAACGGGCAGGGCAGGCAGGTGACCCCACATCCCGATACCAACTTTGTTAACTCTGTAGGTGTCTTAAGATCGCAGGGACCTATTCCTGCAGTCTCTCACACCTTTTTCTAATTTTTAAGTTTATAGCAGATGGCCTATGGATTGTCAAGACTCAGACCGGGCGTGGAGCAAAACTGATTTATCTTGCAAGGGCGGAGCGGCTGTAGTATTCTAGGCCATGAGAGTAAAAGTTGAAGAACCCCCCAGCAAGCGGGGGGATTCTTCGACCCGAATGAAAAACTGATCTTCCATATTCGCACGCCTTCCTGCTTGCCGGCAGGCAGGGACTCCCCAGCATCCGCCTGGGGCGGAAGGGGAGATTACGGCGCGCTATGCGTGTTTAAGATGGAAGCTGCTCACCTCCTCGACTCCACCCTTAAAAAAAAGTGGCTCTCTAGCAATGCGGTCAGGGACGGGATGATTGCCTGTTTTACGCTGACGCTGTTCAACTACGCCAAGCAAGCACCCCTCTCGAGGCTGGGACTGGAGGCAGGCGGAGACGAGGAAGCCGCTCCGGATGAAACGGAAGTTTATCGAATGGTCCTGCAGGCTACTCGAGACTCCTTCGATGCCCTCCATATCGATGATGAGTACCCTACCAAAAACCAACTCCTCAAACTGAAGGCGATCATGGAGGAACGCCTCTGCTTTAGTAAACTGAACAGTGACAATCCGGCACTGATGGATGAATACCGTCGCCTCACGAATACCCTACTGGCCAAGATGGAGTAAATTTTTAACCCGTATGAGTAGACCTCGCATCCCTTATCCACAACGTTTCCCCCTCGGGAGGCTCCCTACCCCCCTCCAAGGACTCAACCACCTGGGCCGGGAGTACGGAGTCCATCTCTACCTCAAACGGGATGATCAGACGGGCACACTCACCTCTGGAAATAAGATTCGGAAGTTAGAATTTCTTGTCCGTGCGGCCATGGACCAACGCTGTGATGTCCTGGTGACCTGCGGGGCCCTTCAGTCGAACCATGCCCGGGCTACAGCGGCTGTGGCGGCCAAGCTTGGCCTTCAATGCCTATTGGTCCTCAGGGGTAATCCCCCAGAAATATTCGAGGGAAATCTCCTCCTTGACCGGTTGCTGGGGGCTGATGTCTTCTACGTCACCCAGGAGGAGTACGAGAAGATGGATGAAGTATTCGCCTCCATTGACCAGAGGCTCCGCAAAAGTGGCCGGAGGCCCTATCTGATCCCTGAAGGGGGCTCAAACGCCCTCGGGGCATTTGGATACGTCGCCGCCACAGAGGAACTCTATCACCAGGTCAAGGCCCAGGGCCTCAATATCGACTCGATCGTGTGTGCCGTGGGCTCCGGCGGGACCTACGCGGGGCTGTTGCTGGGCAAAAAGCTTTTGAACCTCCCATTTGAGATTTACGGCATTAATGTAGGGAACACGGCGGAATATTTTCAAAACAGAATTTTTGGCATTGTCCAGGAGGCGATCAAGCATTATCAGCTCCCGGTGGAAGTGAAGAAGGAAGAGATCCGGATCATCGACGGATATGTGGGCCTGGGCTATGGTCAGAGCCGAACTCAAGAGCTGGAGCTGATCCGGGATGTGGCACGAAAGGAGGGAGTGGCCCTCGATCCTGTCTATACCGGCAAGGCCATGTACGGGTTGCTGGATCAGATCAGTCAGAATCCTATGCGTTTCGGAAAGAATGTGCTCTTT
>DATECO010000008.1:0-4122 GCA_035286865.1 Nitrospiria bacterium
AAACGGCATTCCGGTCACGAGCCCCGTCATCCGGGTGATGTCCTGAGGGGTGAGGGTTTTGGCACTCACCGAGATCGACGTGATCGGTTTCCCTTCGAGACTTGAGTCAGCGAGAAAGGATTGGGCATCCGGCCGAAAAAAAAGCAAAAGTAAGAGAATCACTGAAAGGACTAAGAGCCGATTCAATGATTCTCCCCCGATGGGAATGTATCAGAAGCGCAAAAACTCTCATGGTAAGGCCCCTGCGGTCTGTCCATATTCCCCGGCGTTTTAACGAAATTCCAGCCTGAACCTGATATCTCCCCCCGCGCGACCCTTCTCATCTCGCTCGCCGATCAGGGAGACATCGCGGCCCAGTTGATATTCCACCTTGATGACTTGTTCTTCTGCGGGGTCGACTGCCGAGATGTAAGTCACGGACAGCTTTTCATCCAAGAGTCGCTTCTGGACGGTCAAACGGGGACCCGCGGCCGCCTTCGAACTGGTGGAATAGGGGTCGACCTGGAAGCGGTCAATCCCGGTCAATCGTTTCACCCTATCCTCGACGAATTCCTCAAACAGGACCGATGTGGTAAAGGCCGTTGCCTCTTCTTTACCCTGTGTCCCGGAAAGCTCAGCCAGTTCCTCTGCTGTTTTCCCGACTGTGAGGAGGGCCAGAATATCGGTTTCGCTCAGAGGCGGATCTGAAGTGAGCCCAGGATCAAATCCCTTCCCCAACTTTCCTGTGAGGTTCATTTCCACCCGGTAATTTCGAACAGTGGCTGCGGCCTTGAGATCCACCACAGGGGCGATTCGATCCCGGTCAAAAAAGTCCAGGGTCCCGGACTGGACCTTAAATTCATGACCCCTGAAGTAGACCTCGCCATCCCTGGCCTCTACATGGCCAAAAAGGAGCGGGTGGTCAAAGGTCCCTTTGAGGAAGAGGTCAATTTCCAGGGGGAGTTTTGCGAGGTTATTGTTAACCCAGATATTGTCTCTTCCGGACAAGTGGATGTCCAGTTTGGTCGCCCCCAGGAAGGGCGTGGAGCTGATGAAAGGCTGTTCCTGTTTTTTCTGTAGCTCCAGTATCCAGGTTTTTAGGTCTAGGCGTTTCGTATAGGTTGCCCTCCTGATCTGCGCCTCTCCGCGGAGCTGATGGGATTGTGGATTGCCCTGGAAGACAAAACTGCCGCTATAAATCACTGAACTTCCTTCCCCCAGGGCCGTTCTTACATCTGAGAGGTCCACCATCAATCCGAAATTGTCCGGAAGCAGATTCTTGAGTTCCAATTTTCCGGTGGCTTGAAAATGTCCTCCACTGGCCTCGCCTTCTAAAGTTTCAAGGAGAACCTGTCTTTGATTGAAAAATAACCCCATGGAGGTGATGGTCAATGTTTGCCGGAGAGTTTCACTCCGCAGAACTCCTTCTTGGACCGTGAGGCCTCCCTGTATCTTAGGGTCATCCCATTGATCCGTGATCTTGAGTACGAGGTAAGCCTTCCCCTTCCCATAAGAGAATTCATGGGTGAGCAGTCTGAATACATCTAGGTCTGCCTCGCCATTCACGAAGAGATTTAAGCTCTCCTTGAGGTGGACATCCCCGCTCACGGAAAGAGACGTCCCTTCCCCCCTGAGCTGAAAGGATTTGATTTGGAGATGGCCATCATCGAATTCCAGGATCCCTTCCCCCTGATTGGTGATCTTGTAGCCGGCAATATTGGCCGAGAGTTGCGTGAAATTGCCCTCGACATGTAGGCCCTTTGGATCCATGGCCTTTCCGGAGATGAGCATTCGACCTGAGGTCAGCAAGGTTATGTTCTCAAATGGCTTCGGATAGAATGTTTCCAAGAACGGCTCCAGCGGGAAATCGATAAATGAGAGATTGGCCTTGATCGGAAGGCCCTTCTCCAACCGTAAAAGGCCGCTCGCCTGGGTCTGCTTTTGTCCAACTGAGACCTGGAATGCCAGGTTTCTTGCGACCAGAGTCATGTGGATCTCACCCGATCCCAAATTTTGGTCGGAAACAGAGAGTCCTTTGATCTTTAACCTTCCATGAACTTCTGGTGCTTGAAAGTCCCCCGAGCCGGTGATTTCTCCCGAGAGATCGGCCTGAAGATAGGGGATCAGTCGTTTGAGAGAGTCAAGGTCTTCTAGGTGGAGCTCATCCGAGGTCAATCTCGCCGAAAATTGTTTGTTAAAGCCAAGCCAGCCGGCACCCTCCACGACGGTTCGTTCTTTCTGCAGACGAACTTTGGAAAAGGAAATCCGGGATTGTGTAATCCCCATGATCACCTCTCCCTGTTCAAAATGCTGGTCATAGACCCTGACCTCATGCAGGTCGAGATTGGCTTCTACGAGAAATTCAGTTGGAATCCCTTTCATTGTGAGTGTTCCTTTGCCCAATGCGTCGAGCGGGAGCCTTTTATAAAAGAGATCAATCACCTCTCCCACGGATCCCTCGCTGACCCCGGCAGTGATGTTGAATTCGGGTGCGGCGGCATCCGTAAAGTCGACCTGACCGGCAAACTCATAGCGTGAAGGGGGTTTTGTCAGAATTGCCTTTTCAAACGTCAGTCTCTTTTGAGCAAATACGAGATCAGCATTGAGGGACCCAACGGGTTTCCCTCTGAGTAGGGCCTGTTCCGCGAGCAACATTCCCTCTAGGGTAGGGGAGTGGATGGTGCTCTTCAAACTGCCCGAGAATTGGAGCGGTCCGGCCAGGTCAAGAAATCTGGGTTTTGGGGATTGGGGCCTATTTCCCAAAAACCTTGTCATCTCACTGGCATCCTGGGTTATGAGGTTGACGTCAAAGTCCAGTCCCCCCCCGAGCCCGGCAGTACCGTTGAGCCGAATTGAGCTGGCATCAGAACCCATTGATGCATTTACTCGGAGCATGGCTCCTTGAGAGGTTTCAAACTCAAGATCGATCTGGTTGAAGGGTTTCAGCGCCTCATCGAGAGGGAGAGTAAAATGGGGCTGCTCGGCAGGCTGGCCAGAGGGTTTTGGGGGTGTGGGGATAATGTCCAGAGAAGAGCGGATGGCCTTGAGCCAGCCCCGAGCCTGCAGTCTTTCTGGTGAGAACCCAGAACCGGATGCCTTGATCTCACCCGAAAGTCGCTTTCCCGTGGGTGCAAGGCCTTTTGGGACTAGCGGATGAATCTTTTCCAGGATCAGGTCTTTAATTCTCACCTCTGCCTGGTAATTCATGGGAGTCGGGAAAACTTCCAGAACCAGATTGCCGTTGAGATGTCCGCCCAGGGTTTCTCCCTCCAGGCGGTCAATGGTCAATATCCCCTCCGAGTAGTAAAAATCCAGCTTGCCCGCGAAGACATTAACCTCCTTGAAATTGATCTCTTGGAAAAAGGCATTCCCTTTCATGCGTAGGCCTGGGTAAGCCCCTCGTAGTTCGGTATGCACGCGGGCTACGCCCGTTAGATGTGAAGGAATCAATCCGGCCCTTTGAAGCGGCAAGCCGGAGAAAGTTCCATCTGCCAGCAGGTTCACAGTGGGCTGGGGGGTATGGATGTCAGTGATGTCCCCGTGCAGGGTCAGGGTGGAATCATCCATAGAAAGCTCCAGGCTGGCAAGATCGATCCGAGTGGGGTGCACGCTCAGTTTCCCACGCGCCTTTAGGTTTTTTCCGCCGAGGTCCTGGTGGATGACTTCACCCTGCTCGGCCGCAAATTCCACTTCAAAATTCTTCATCTTGAGGTCCGGCCTGATCGAGGCCTGGAGCTGGGAAAAATCCATATGCCAATCTTTTTGGCGGTCTCTATAAATTACCCGGCCGTTCTCCAAGACTATCCGCCGGATCAGCACCTTTTGCTTCTGCGCTGTTTCCTGACTCCCTTCTGAATTCAGGGGCAGGGCCGGCCAGACGACCTGCCCCCCACGGTCACGGATAATATCGATCTCAGGCTCTTTTAAAGTGATCTTTTTAATGACCAGGACTTCGGTCAGTAGAGACCATCGACTCAGCGCAAGTTTGGCCTCTAGGATCGAGAGGGAAGACCGGTCCTCTTGCTTCTTCTTGGGGAATAGAACCTTTTCCAGGGTAATTGTGGTAGCGATGAAGTCAAACTTAATTGCCTCAACCTGGATTTCCGGACCCAAGGTATCCTGAAGTGTTTTGAGGACCAGATG
>DATECO010000009.1:0-2212 GCA_035286865.1 Nitrospiria bacterium
GGATCAGGGTGGCAGCCATCACGAGGAATTCACCCGCAATGTTGAGATTTAAGGATTCCATCAGGCTCAGATATTCGAGGTACTGCCGGGTAATCAGGGCGATCGGGATATCATAGATATTGATCTCATCCTTCTTGATGAGGTGCAGCAGGAGATCGAGGGGACCCTCAAAGACAGGAAGCCGTACCCGATAATTGGTAAGTTGCTCGCTTTGAAAGGTCTGAGGCTCTCGGGTCATCATTCAAGTTGATTGTATACCAGCTTACTTTCTAAAAATCAAGCATAAAATGCGATATATGGTATTTCATCTTTCTGCCCCTACAGGGAGTTGTGCTATCTCTCTGGCGATATGTTCCCCGGTGAATTGTCCGTGGTTCGTGGTTCGAATCACAATTCACGCATCCCGGAACACGATCTGCCCTAAATCTTCATGGCCTCTTTGATCTCTTCTAGGGACTCTCGGGCCTTTTTTTGGGCCTTCTCGGTACCTGCGGAGATCACCTCCTCCACCCTTCTCGGGTGCTTGATCAGCTCTTGCCTCTTATCCCATATTGGAATCATCCTGGGGATGAGAGCATCTGCCATCAGCTTCTTGCAGTCGATGCAGCCAATTTCGGCGGTCCGACACTCCCGATTAACCTGATCAATAACGGCCTGGGAGGAATAGATCTTGTGGTAGTCAAAAACCGGACAGACATCTGGATTGCCAGGGTCCTGCCGCCGTTTGCGGGCGGGATCCGTGACCATGGTCCGAATTTTTTCACGGATCACCGGCTCGGGGTCAGAGAGGTAGATCGCATTTTGATAGCTCTTGCTCATCTTACGCCCATCCGTGCCAGGGAGCTTTGGAACCTCGGTCAGCAGTCCTTCCGGGATGGGAAAGACCTCCTTGTAGAGGTTATTAAATCGACGTGCAATCTCACGGGTCAATTCAATATGGGGAAGTTGATCCACCCCTACCGGGACATAATGAGCCTTGTAAATCAGGATATCCGCCGCCTGCAACACCGGATAGCCTAAGAAGCCATAGGTGGATAGGTCCCGATTCGAGAGCTCCTGCTGCTGCTCTTTATAGGTGGGATTTCGCTCGAGCCAGGGAATAGGCACAATCATGGAAAACAGAAGGTGCAATACCGCATGCTCTGAAACCTTGGACTGGATAAAAAGCGTACACTTCTGGGGATCAAGGCCCACGGCCAGCCAGTTGATCAGCATCTCGCGTATATTCTCCTGGATCTGCCGGGTATCGGCGTAATTTGTGGAAAGGGCATGCCAGTCGGCCACACAGAAATAACAATCGTATTGGTCCTGAAGACGCTTCCAGTTTTCCAGCGCCCCCAAAAGGTTTCCCAGGTGCAGGATACCGCTGGGCTGCATTCCGCTTAAGACCCGTTTCTTTTCTGAGTTCATATCACCTAAAACCTGAGCGAATCGACAATCATGTAGCGACCCCCCCCAGGATAAGTCCTTTAAAAAGATAAAAGAGGGGGCCGAGCACGTGATATAACGTTCTAAGAGGATCCAAAAAGAGCAGAAAAATGAGAATCAAGAATCCATAGGGCTCAAGTTTACTTAAAGCACCGGCCTGCTTCTCTGGCAATAACCCCATCATCACCCGGCCTCCATCCAAGGGAGGGATGGGGATTAGGTTAAATATCATCAGCAGTATATTAATTTCGACACTGAATTCCAACATATAAGCGATCGGGGATAAAAACGCCGCGACCACACTTCCATCGGGAATAGACCCACCAAAGTGTTGGCGATAAAGCTGCAGATTCGGATCCAAGGTGAGCAGGACTCTTAATAAAAGGCCACTCAGCAGGGCCAGCACAAGATTCGTGCCGGGTCCAGCGGCGGCCACCCAGACCATGTCCACTTTGGGCCGACGGAGATTGAAATAATTGACGGGTACCGGTTTCGCATATCCGAAAAGCCACCCAGGTTGACCAGAAACAAGCAAGGGGATGAAGTAGAGCATCGCCGGCATCAGAATCGTCCCGAACAGGTCTATGTGTGCCAGAGGGTTTAGTGTCAGACGGCCCATGAACTTGGCCGTCGGATCCCCCTTCCGAAAGGCAACGAATCCGTGTGCCGCCTCGTGAAATGTGATGGCAATTAAGACCGGTAAGGCAATGATCGAAAGCTTTTGAATAATGGAGGCGATATCCATAGGGTTCCGTTAGGTCCGTTAGGTCCGTAATGAACTAAA
>DATECO010000010.1:0-9090 GCA_035286865.1 Nitrospiria bacterium
CATTTACTAACTCGTGTGATCGGGATGAAGTCCAAGGGTGACACGACTGTCCGCTCACCAGTCCAGCAGGATTAGTATCCAGCAGGCCGTAACCCGCCCATCTGAGTTCCCGGGCTATAGAAGCTAGGGCAATTCTCCCGTTCTGCTGACCATCTACTAGAGATTGCTGAAATAGGTAAGTTGCATGATGGGCCATGAACAACTTGAAAATCCCGGTGGCCACAATACCCAAAATGCCTATCGAGAATAGCAGTTCGATGAGGGTCAAACCTGGCGGATTCCCAATCCCTAGCCTCCTCATCGTTCCAGACCCAGTATACCTGTGTCGGCCACTGGGGTGCGGCTTCTCCTCTAGATATTTTTCGACAGTCTCAAGGGATGATTTCATCGCCTCTCTTCTCTTCCATTATCGAGATTGGTCTGCAGGGTTACAAAGCTCACTTCCTTTGTCTTTCCTCCTGCATCTATCCAAGCAGTCCTTACCTTAATCAAGCCCAACCCTACAATAGGCTGGTCCTTCTGGATGGTCCAAGTCCGCTGAATCAGTCCTTGGGTGTCCTGAAATGTATGAATCCCGTCCTTTGACGCGATTTCCGTCAAGCGGTCCTCATCTAGTAGATTATTGTAAGGGATACTCTTCAGGGCCTCCAGCTTCTCCTGGGCCACAAGGATGGCCTTCGTCCGATTGCCACTGAATTGAATAGCCTGAGCCGAAAATCCAAACATCCTCGTAATCGCTAATAATCCGAATGTGAAAAGTGTCAGGGCCAAGATCACTTCAAGAAAGGTAAAACCCCTCATCCCTGATCCGTTGAGAAGGGGCCATCTGCTGCGTTGTCGCTGCGAAGCATCTTCATGTGGGGGCCCGTCCGGTGCCTTTGGGCATCCTCCGATGCCCCCACACCCTGGCCAGTCACCGGCAGAGCCGGATGCCTGGCCATCATCCTCACGTACAACCCAGTACGCTCCGGTGTGGGTTCTTGCTCCGCCTTGCATCTGGCCCCTTCTCAACGGCCAGGGTATTTGAGTGCTTGGGTTTCTATTTGTGGGTAATAGCCTCATCTCCATTCACCTCTTATCCACGAATAAAGCCTCGCATGGCCTAAGACAGTTACTGTAATTGCCTTCGTCCCTTTCCCCGCAGGGTCATCAGTGAGGTAGATTGCACCTCCCCCAGTAGCTAGGCCCCCATTGGGTATAAAGACCACGCGGTTGTCTCGGAATGTAATCCCATCCTGTTCAGTGATCTCTGCTGGGTTGCTGGGTGGACCTTTTACTCCGGCGGCTGATCCGAAACGTACAGAGGCGGGGAATCTGACCTGGCGAAAGGGGCGCCCCACCTCGTTGCTTACAGCCATCCAGACAGAATATCCACCATGGTCAGCATCAAGATCTATCCAGCACTTCTGACGAGATGTAACAGCCTGGTGCTGGACCGCCCTGATATCGGAAACCAGCGTCCTGGAAATACCCAGAAGTTGATATTGTCTCAGCAAGGCCTTTTGACCCTCCCAGGATAGGGTGGTCAGGATTCCGATAATCATTAATACAATTACTAACTCAATCAGTGTAACTCCACTTTGGCTTAGGAGCTTCATGCTCCTTTACTTATTACAAGTTCGGGGCCAAAGCACAGCGGATTGTATGAGTGCTGAGGGCTTTTTACATAAGGCATTGAAAATAGAAATCTTCTAATGGGCTAGGGGAAATAATTTGGAAAGAGAATAAGAAGGCAGGAATTCCAAACTCTGTGAATGATTATTCACAGGAACGTCATCTTGTTCACACCTTCTCCTTATCGAGACCAAACTCCTTGATCTTGGTCAGGAGGGTCTTATAGCTCACCCGCAGGACCTCGGCCGCCCTGCTCTTGTTGCCACCTGTCTCCTTCAGGACTTTTTTGATTAGCCGGCTCTCTGCAATCTTGGCTGCTGTGGTGCTCACCTCCTGCAAAGTCCCACTGATGGGGAGCTCTTTCTCAGCGACATCGCTGAGGGTCCTGTGGCGGATCCCCAGATGTTCCGGCAAAATCACATTCGCATCGCTCAGGATCACGGAACGTTCGATGCAATTCTGAAGCTCCCTGACATTCCCTGTCCAGACATGATTTTGGAGAATCTCCTGGGCCTCTGGGGAGAGTGTCTTGGTCTCCTTATTCATCTCCTTACAGTAATAGGAAATAAAATGGTCCACCAGGGCTGGAATATCCTCTCTGCGCTCCCTCAAGGGTGGAATCGTAATGGGAAAGACACTCAAGCGATAATAGAGGTCCTCTCGGAAGGCTTGTTGGGCAATCGCCGCCTGGAGGTCCTTATTGCTGGCGGCCACCACCCGCACATCTACCTTCACCTTGGTGGTTCCCCCCACATGCATGAACTCACTCCCCTCCAGAACCCGCAGCAGCTTGGCCTGTAGAGAGTGATCCATATCCCCGATCTCGTCCAGGAAGATAGTCCCTCGATCCGCCAGTTCAAATTTGCCCAGCCGCCTTTCAATGGCTCCGGTGAAGGCCCCCTTCTCGTGTCCGAAAAGTTCACTCTCTAGGAGATCTCTGGGAATGGCCGCACAGTTGATTGCCACAAAAGGCCCCTCACGCCTAGGGCTCAGGGAATGGATCGCCCGGGCAAAGAGTTCCTTGCCGGTACCACTCTCCCCCAGCAGGAGCACCGTCGTCTTGCTCTCAGCCACTTTTTGAGCTTTCTCCTCCACCTCGCGGATCTCATGGCTCCTGCCTACGATTCTTGGGAATTTCAGTTGTTTGGAGAATTCTTCCTTGAGGATAATGTTTTCCGTCACCAGGCGCTGCTTTTCTAGAGCCTTTGCGATAATCAACAACAAATGGTCAGGGTCGAAGGGTTTGGTTATAAAATCATAGGCCCCTTCCTTAACGGCCTTGACGGCTGTCTCGACTGTTCCATAGGCCGTCATGAGGATCACCGGGATGAGGGGATTATGCTCTTTTACTGCCTGGAGGATCTCCAGGCCACTTTTGTGCGGTAATTTAAGATCCGTCACCACCAGATCGATTTTGGTCTCTTTGAATTTTTGAAGTCCCTCACGCCCGTCCCTGACCCAGACCACCTCGTAACCCTCGGCCTCGATGGCCTGCACCAGCATCTGAGCCATGCTTTCTTTATCTTCAATGATTAAGATCGTTAACACGTGGTTCCTCCGGTATCCGTTGGGTCGGTTAGTCCGCTAGGTCCGTTAAGTCTCTTAACGGACTCAAAGGACATAACTGACTTAACTCACTACAGGTAAGTATACCCGAAAGGTGGTGCCCCTGCCTTCCTGACTGTCAACTTGGATTTGACCATTATGGGAAAGTATGATCTTGTGGACCAGAGCGAGCCCCAGGCCTGTCCCTTTTTCTTTCGTGGTGAAGAATGGAAGAAAAATTTTGTCCAAGATCTCCGGGGGGATACCTACCCCCGTATCCTGGATTTCGACCTCAACCTCCTTTCCCTCGGCCTTGCTTTGCCACGACCCATCGACCCACCTGCCCAACTTGTTGGGATAATCTTTCAGGGCGGCCTGGACCCTGAGCTCACCCCCACCCGGCATGGCCTCGAGAGCATTTTTAATCATATTGCCTAGGGCCTGGCGTATGAGAACCTCATCAATAGGGACCTTACCCAGTTCCGGGGAGAGGGTGAGGGTCAATTTAGGGAGTGGCCCCTTTACCTGCTCAAAGACCTGATGAACTGCTTTTTCAATGAGGGTCCCGAGATCTACTGGTTGGAGGTTAAGTTCGGTATGCCTGCTGAAGCCTAATAGCTCGTTAATCAACTGTTCCATCGCCTCCAGTTCCCGGATGATGGCCTGGATCATACCGGTGGCCACATGCGCTGTACCCACCTTTTTCACGACAAGTTTGGCATAACCCAGGATGGTTCCCATGTAATTGCGAAACTCATGGGCGATTCCCGCCGACATCTCTCCCAGCATCGTCAGCCTTTTCTTGAGCTCCATCTGCTCCTGGAGACGCTTGATCTCGCTGATATCCGTAAAGACCATGATCGTCCCAATAACCTGGTCCTGCCTGTCCATCAGAAGTGAAGTGCTCACCCCCACCCAGATCTTTTCCCAACGATGATATGTCTGCCCGCGCTCTTCTGACAGGGCATCCTTGCCAGATGAACGTACGAGTTCCAATTCCTGCCGGACCGTAATCTCCTTGTGGATTAGGGCATTTTGTACCAGGCGGTAGATCCGGCTATCCCTGCCAAAAATATCGCGACAGGATCGGCCTATCACAGTCGACCCGGGCAATTCCAGGATACGCTGGGCAGCGAGATTAAAGGTTGTAATGACCTCTTCCTGATTAAAGGTGATCACCCCGCTGGAGACACTCCTCAGGATGTTTTCATTATAGCTCTCGATGTGATCGGCCCGTTCCTCTGCAATCCTCCTATGCCTTTCTATTTCTTGCTCCTTCTCCTTGAGCCTCTGAATCAGGGTCTGAAAGGTATCAATGACGAAATCTGCTGTGTCTTTTCTGCCAGGTTCTACCCCTTCAGGTCCGCGACTGTTTGCTCCTTCGCGTCCTATCTTCTTTCGCTGCGTGAGAACCATGGAGCGTATTCCAGAGTAGACCATGGCGGCAGCACCCACCCCCACAAATATCTTCAATAAAAGGCCGATCACCGTCCCGGCCCCTCCTTCCTCATCGCCGGCCAGACTCACGGTCACCCTCAGGATTTCGTGTTCCCTCGAGGAAGAATCCCTTAGGAGAGAAAAGGCCGCCTTCATCGGTATACCCGATTCCTCTTTATAGACCGGGGAGAGGAGGATCTCGCCCCCGCCTGAGGCGGACCACACCTTTTCAAGCAGTGAAGGACCTATTCCGGAGAGGTTATAGGGGACCCCGCGTTTTATAGCTGGAGAAGAGTCCCCCAGGCTGCGGTATTCTCGGTCGAGCAAAGAGATCTGCTCAACACCTATCCTCTCCTTCAGCCTCAAGAGTTGAGCGGGGTCTACATGAAGGCCAGAGAATTCCAAGCCGAGTTCTTGCGTGACTATCCCCGTAGCGAGGATCAACCGCTCGTTCAGCTCATTCTCCGATTGATTTTTTACAGATTTTAACTGCAGCCAAGTGTGGAGATTGAAGAGTACCAGGAAGACCACAAACAGAAAGAGGGCCAGTTTGAGCAGATTCTCGATTCTCTCGGTGGCCCCGCCCCAAACCCTCATCGCCCCCAGAATCCCCCGCTGAAATACCAGTGCAGGATCTCTCGCCCCCAAAACAGTGAGGTGAGTGCACCCAGAGCTAAAAAGGGACCGAAGGGGATCGGAAACCTGCGTCCTTTCCCTTTCACCAGGATCAGAAAGATCCCGACCAGGGATCCCGACAGTGCCCCCATGAAGATCGTTAAAAGAACGCTCTTCCACCCCAGAAAGGCCCCGATCATGGCGATCAGCTTGATGTCCCCTCCGCCCATTCCCTCCTGCTTGAGCATTCGCTGACTTAAGTCCGCGATGAGGTAAAAAAGCCCGCCGCCCAGAACAAGCCCGATCAGGGAACTCCAAAATCCCTGAGGCAAGACGATCCCGGCAGCGATCATCCCGATCAAGATCCCCGGCAGGGTGATCTCATTCGGGATAATCTGATGTGTGAGATCAATGAAGGTCACCACAATTAGGGCAGAGAAGAGTAGGGCATAGAATGGCGTCTGCCAGACCAAACCGAATTTTAGTGCCAGCAAGACATATCCCGCCCCATTCAGAAATTCAACGACAGGATACCTCCACGGGATTGACTGACCACAATGACGGCATTTCCCCCGCAAGAGAAAAAAGCTGAGAATGGGGATATTATCGATCGGCCGAATGGAGGCCTGGCAGGCAGGGCAATGTGAACGAGGGGCTATTAAAGACTCCCCCCGGGGCATGCGGTGGATACAGACATTCACAAAGCTCCCGATGATGGTCCCCAATAAAAACACAAAAATTAAGGACATCGTGTCCATCTGGCCTACCTGGCATTTCGCCATAATGGCCCGGCATCTGGCGTGGCCAGTGACGGGCGGGGCGTGGAGGCATCGGAGGACATTTCTCTCCGTTTCCGGACGGGCCCCCACATATAATTGTTTCCTCGAGTAAATATAGCACAACTCCCCCGGCTTCACAAGAAACGTGAACGTTCCCTTAACACCCCAAGCCATTGAGCCATCTGTAAAATCCCTGCTGGTTTGCTTGACAGATTTTAGACTCCATCGCTATAATTGATTGTTGATTGAAGGACGGAGAGGTCCTCTTAACGAGATGCGCCATCGAAATGTGCCTTCAGCAATGATCAAAGGGTAGGGGGATTGGGTGCCCACACAAAACATCGCAGTGGTTGGAGGGGGGAGCTGGGGAACCAGTCTCGCCTTACTCCTGGCGGATAATGGGCACAAAGTCAATTTATGGGTCTATGAGCAAGAGCTAGTCAGCGAGATCCTGAAAAAGGGGGAAAATACCCTTTATCTTCCGGGTGTCAAGCTCCATCCCGCCATCAGGCCCACCTGCTCGATGCAGGAGGCCTTGAAGTCTTCCGCCCTGATGGTGTTTGTGGTCCCCTCCCATGTCGCCAGAAAAGTCCTTCTCCAGTCTCTCCCCCATCTGCCTGCAGAATTATCCATCGTCTGCGCCTCCAAAGGGATCGAAAACGACACCCTGATGCTCATGTCCCAGGTCATGAAGGATGTCCTTCCCCCTTCTTACCACCAGCGCGTGGCGGTCCTCTCTGGCCCCTCCTTCGCCAAGGAGGTGTGTCAACGACAGCCGACCGCCGTGGTGCTGGCTGCTCAGGATCCTGCTCTGGCTGAGTGGATGGCCAAGGTTTTTATCACCCCCTATTTTAAGGCCTTTATCAGTACGGATTTGATCGGGGTACAGATCGGCGGGGCCTTGAAGAACGTCATCGCCCTTGCCTCGGGCGGTGTGGAGGGACTGGGCCTTGGGTACAACACACGCTCAGCACTGATTGCCCGAGGGCTGGCCGAGATCACCCGGCTGGGTATCGCCATGGGGGCTAATCCCAGGACTTTCTCAGGACTTTCTGGTCTGGGGGACCTAGTCCTCACCTGCACGGGAGAGCTCAGCCGCAACAAGACAGTAGGTTTCAAGATCGGACAGGGAATGAAGCTCTCCGAGATCCTCAAGCAGATGAGGATGGTGGCCGAAGGGGTGCATAACACCAAGTCGGCCTATCAACTTGCCCAAAAACTGGGGGTCAGAATGCCCATTGTGGAGCAAATTTATGCCGTCCTATTTGAGGACAAGGAACCCCGGCAGGCCCTGTCTGAGCTGCTGGAGGGGGCCGGTGGTCCGGAATAGCCCATGATCCAGACCATGCTCATTAATTTGATCGGGGGAATCTGTCTGCTCCTTTATGGCTTGCAACTGGCGGGCGATGGACTCCAAGGGGTAGCCGGGGCTAGGCTCAGGGGACTTTTAGGATCGGTGACACGAAATCGCCTCCTGGGGGTAGGGGCGGGGGCTGCGATCACGGCCATCATCCAGAGTAGCAGCGCCACCACGGTCATGCTGGTAGGGTTTACCAGTGCGGGGATTCTCACCTTGCATCAGACCATCGCCATCATTCTGGGTGCCGATATCGGCACCACCCTCACGGTCCAACTTCTGGCCTTCCCGATCCTGGACTATTCCCTCCTGATTGTGGGTGTAGGATTCTCTCTATTTTTTATGGCCAGACGCCGTCAGATCAAATTTACTGGGATGGCCATCCTGGGTTTTGGTTTTCTCTTTCTGGGCCTAAAAATCCTCACGGAAGGTATGAGCCCGCTGCGGTCTATCGACTGGATCCCGAAGCTGATGCTAGCCCTTGAAGGTCACCCCCTTTGGTCCATGGTATTCTCCGCCGTTTTGACGGCCCTTTTCCATAGCAGTGCCGCTACGATCGGGATCGCCCTGGCCTTCGCCTCCCAGGGGCTACTCACCCTGGCTGCTTCAATCCCCATTATCCTGGGGGCCAATGTGGGGACCTGCGCCACGGCCTTGATCTCAAGTATTGGGGCCCCCGCCGAAGCCAAGCGGGTGGCGGTCGCCCACACCCTCTTCAAAATTCTCGGGGTAGTGGTCTTCTATCCGTTCTTAAATCCTTATGCTGACTTAACCCTCCACACGGCGCAGTCGATCACAAGGCAGATTGCCAACGCCCATACGTTTTTTAATATCGCCATTACCGGCCTGATCCTCCCCTTTGCAACCCCTCTGGCCAACTTGGTCACCCGGCTGGTCAAGGAGCCTCCCAAGACGGAGGATGTGGCACAACCCCGATACCTGGACCCTCACGTCCTGGACTCTCCCCCATTGGCATTGGGTCAGGCCACCCGAGAGGCCATCAGGATGGCCGATCTCGTGCAGGGCATGTACAAGGATACCTTATTGGTTTTTACCCGGGATAATCCTGAAATGATCGAGGACATTGAGACTAGGGAAAACTGGGTAGACAACCTCAACCGGGAGATCAAGCTCTATCTCACAAAACTCTCTCAGTCTTCTCTTAGCCAGGAACAGCTCCAGCGGGAGATGGCCCTGTTGGCCACGATCAATGATCTGGAGAATATCGGGGACATCATCGACAAAAATCTGATGGAGCTGGCCCGAAAAAAGATTTACAAGGGGCTTCGCTTCTCGGATCAGGGCCTCAAGGAAATCGTCGATCTGCACCAGATGGTGGCCCAAAATTTTGAGGCGGTGGTGACTGCCTTTACCAGCCAGGACCTGGAGCTGGCCCAGAAGGTGATCAAGGCCAAGGGCTGGGTTGCCCAGAAGGAACGGGAACTCCGCCAGGCCCATATCCGCAGGCTTCATGAAGGCCTGCCCGAGTCTATCGAGACCAGCGCCATTCACCTGGATGTGCTGACCAATCTCAAACGGATCAATTCTCACATCACCAACATTGCTTATCCGATCGCGGAACAGACCTAGACCCTTACTGCCACCGATCACACTTCTTTAGTTTTCACCCAGCGATTTTTTATCGGCCATGATCTGTCACTATTTACTATAGACCCGGATTTATAGTATCTTCTATCTAAATGGACCTTTTTGAAGATAAAACAACAGAAAAGACTAAGATAC
>DATECO010000011.1:0-6698 GCA_035286865.1 Nitrospiria bacterium
CAGGGACCAAAGTCCGCGGGTTTTAGGAAAGCCTTTAAAAATCTCTTGCCAGTTTTGACCGCCACTTTCGCTGCGATAGATCTTCCCCTTGTCAGCACCGGCATACAGGGTCCCAAAGGAATCTCGACTGACGGCCTCCACTGCGATCCCCCGCAGCGTTTGCTCGAAGGGTCCTAAGGATCCTTCGGGGCGAATCGGAAATCGGCATATCCCATCCTGCGTGGCAAGGATTAAGAAGCAACTGGCAGGCATCAAAATTTCTCCTCAATACCTAGAGATCCGCACATAACTGGATGGTTAAATATAGGCACTCTCTACCCTCCAGGCCTCTCTGAGTCTGCTTACTGGGCCGCGCCTTATGAATACCCGCGCTCATTGTGCTGGCTGAGGTCAAGGCCCAGTTCCTCCTGTTCAGCAGACACTCTTAATCCCACCACGCCATCGACCATTTTAAGGATGACGTATGTCCCAACAAAGCAGAATGCAACCGTTACAAGGGCAGTGATTGCCTGGATACCGAGCTGGGAGGGATTGCCGAAAAACAGCCCTTTCGCACCGACTGAGGCGAATAACCCGGTCGCCAGAATTCCTGTGATCCCACCGATCCCATGTATTCCAACTACATCCAGCGAGTCATCGTAGCCCAAGCGGCTTTTCCAGAAGACGGCCGTATAGCATACGGCCCCCGCCACAAGCCCGATCAGCATAGCCGAAAGAGGGCCCACAAATCCGGCTCCTGGGGTGATTGTTGCCAGACCCGCAATGATGCCGCTGGCCACCCCCAGCACGGTGGGTTTGCCCCGGTGCAACCATTCCACGGTCATCCAGCTCAAGGCGGCCGCGGCAGCTGCTGTATGTGTCGCCAGGAAAGCCCCGGCCGCTGTGGCATTTGCCCCCAGCGCGCTTCCCGCATTGAACCCAAACCAGCCAAACCAGAGAAGTCCGGTGCCCAGGACCGTCATTGGAAGGTTATGTGGCCCCATGTAGTCTATGCCGTACCCACTTCGCTTCCCCAAAACCAACGCACAGGCCAACGCCCCAAAACCGGAACTGATATGGACCACAGCCCCACCGGCGAAATCCAGGGCCCCCATTTTGGCCAGCCAGCCCCCTCCCCAGATCCAGTGAGCCAGCGGGGAGTAAATGAGGGTGGACCAGAGGATCGAAAATAGGATCACCGCACTGAACTTCATGCGTTCCGCAAATGCCCCGGTAATCAGCGCTGCCGTGATTGCGGCAAACATCAACTGGAATATCATGAACGCCTGATGCGGGATGGTTGTCCCATAGACCGGGCTTGGCTCTGAGCCCACGTCGTTCAACGCCAGCCACTCAAGCCCGCCCACGAGCTGGGCCTTATCCGGTCCAAACGCGAGGCTATAGCCCCACAGCACCCAGACCAGGCTCACCACGCACAGGATCACGGCACTTTGCACGATGGTGCCCAGCACGTTCTTAGTTCGCACCAGCCCCCCATAGAAAAGCGCCAGGCCCGGTAGAGTCATGGCCATGACCAGGGCTGACGAGGCCAGGACCCATGCCGTGTCTCCGGTATCGATCTTTGGTGTATCCGTTAGCGGCAGTGCCTCCTGGGCACCGGCACCTGATACCCATAAGGTGATCCACAAAATGGCCGAAGGAATTGCAGACCCATACTTTGTCCAATTTGTCATTGCGCCCTCCCTACGGTGCTGATTAAGAGATCCACTTTTTATCTGATTTTTTCATAGCTTAGAAGATTTGGAAACAGACAGATTCAGTATAGTAGAAAAGCGAATAAATCTCAAGAAAATTGAAGGACCATCATGTCATTGGAGGCAATCTGTACGTCAGTGCAGGCTTTTTTGGAAATGGGCCACCGTCTTGGCACGGGCATAGGCTAGCAAGAGACCTGCCGAATAGTGACCGGTGGGGATAAAAACAAGTTCAGGCCGGCCTGAGGCCTCCCAGAAGGATGTAGCATACTCTCTCCGGATCACCTGATCAAAATAGCCATTGATCATCAGGATCCTGCTGGAATCGAGTTGGGCGGCATAGCCCAGCGGGTCTACAGTCCTGAGGACCCGCGTGGCTGTATCCCTAAATTTTTGCGGATCCAGGCCCTCATGATTGATCACCCTCTGCCGAAACTTGATCAGAGAATTTTCTTCTGAGGTGTCGAGGATACCTGCAAGGTCAGCCCCTCCCAGGAGGAATGCCCCTGCCTTGATCCGGGGATCAACCTCCATGACCACACTGGCCACAAGGGCACCCAGGCTGATGCCCATGATCCCCAAGCGATGAGGGTCCACTTCCTTCTGGGCGATGAGCCAGTCGATTCCCCGCCGGACATCGATGACATAATGTTTCAGGATCTGCTCTGCGCTTTCGAGAGTCTTGTGAGAGTCGTCAGTAAAGTTTTTGGTGCTCTCAAACCGGAGGCAGGCATAGCCACGCTCGGCCAGGTAAATAGCGAAGTTCTGGGTGTAGTAGTCGCCCCGTGTAATGGGAAGGATCACCACGGCCGGGAAAGGACCCTGACCCTTGGGGAGGTAGTAAAAGAGGTTATAGCCTTCCTGCTTCACGCCTGTCTTGATAGACATCGGGAGGTAGAGCGTATGAACCTGGTACAATCCCCAATCTCTGGGTTTTCCCAACTGAAGGGTAACCTTTTCATGGACGTAATCGAAGTAGGCGATATCTCCTGGACCTAAGCGATCTGCCTCCTTAAGGGCCCTCCCCTGTGGCCCATAATGAAGGCATGCACTCAAGATCATACTTAAAAAGAGTATCCAAAGATATGCCCTGGTCAATGTCCTCAATCGCCCCCCCGAATTTGCCGATGAACAATCAGACTTTGAACCAACTCAAAACTGACTTCCTTGAGATAAGTGTCCATGTAAGGCCCGTTAAAGGACATGCGGGTCTCATAGGCATCCGCATAGTAATATTTGCCAGGGATGACATACCCGATATAGTCATTTGCAAACCCGATAATGAGGGCGTGTAGACCGTAATCCTGCGCATGCTTTTTGATCTCAAGCCCTATCTCGGAACTTAAATCGCAAGGGACTCCCAGCAGAAGAATATCCCCGATCAGGATGGCCTGGATCACGGTTTCACGGTCAAAGAAGAGGTTTCCCAGCGAGGAGGCAAGTCTGAGGCTGGGACCTAGCTTGATCTGTGTAGGGGGGAGATCAATTGTGGCCTGCACGGCCCCGATCCTGACCTGTTCCCGGTATTCAACCGATTGTGTCGCCTCAAGCAATTTATCGGCCAGCATCATCCCCATCTTCTCGGCCTTACCAAAATCATCGCTGGCGGGTGGGGGATTGGCGGTCAGGTCCGCCACAGCACCAGCGGTGTAAAGCGCGATGGCCCCTGAGTCCTCCTCCAGTCGCCTCTCAATGGCCCCTGGAAAGTCGCCTGAGATAAGGTAGTTATTATCCTTGAGCACAGTAGGGTGGGCCGAGTAGTTGACCAGATAGACCGTGGCCGTTTGGTCTAATGTCTCTATGACAATAAAGCCCAGCGACGGGTCCACAGGGGCACCCTCCACCATACGGTTGCGAATCAGCTCTGGTACAGGGATGCTTCCACCCCCCAGGCGGGCGGGCTTCATCCTTTGATAGGCCTCCAGGGCCGCCCTGGCCATCCGTTGGGTGGTGTCTTCAAAGAGGTTCGCGTCGAAGGGTCCTGTTGCAAAGCTCTCCCAGAACTTCTTGGCCAGGGCCCCCGGACCTGAATGGGTGTGGCTGGCCGAGATCATGAGTGCGTTGGGTTCGAGGGGAATTTCACGGGTGATCTTTTTATACACCGCCTTGAATAAGTCATCCGTGATGGCCAGCAGGTCATTGGCCAGGATGATCACAGTCTGATCACCGTTACTCATCGCGACAGCCCGAGTATACAGTCGGTCATGGATACCGATGGAGCCCCGGCCCATGCGGTTTCCATACCCTGCGAGTGGGGTCCCCACCGGCGGAGTGATGTCGACTCGGGCCGAGCCGGCCATGAGGGGATGGCCCCGCCCTTCTGGATGCACAAAGGGTCGGATATTGTCTAATGAACCCTTGGTCTTTAGATAGAAGACCTGAGCCTGTAGCGGGGTAAGATCGATGGAAAGGCACCCCATCAAGGAGAGTGAAGAGTTAAGAGTGAGAAGCAGGAAGACCACAGTCCACCGGCTAGGGGGCATGGACCTGCTCCAATAGTTCCGCGATCGCCCCGGACACCCGTGGGGCCGCTTGTGCCCCCACAGACATGCTCTCTTCGTAATGGTCGTGATCCCCACACCGGTCCGTCCCGTAGCGAGGTCTGGGTTCATAGACCGGGGGGACGAAATCGTTAGCCGGCACGATATAACCCAACTCATCATTGCCCAGGCCGATGATAAAGTTGTAGGGGGCCTTCATCTGTCGCCTCAGGATCGGTTCTGTAGGAACCTCGGGGTGTGCAGCAGCCACCCGTTCTCTGCCCCGTCCATCCAGACGCCGTTTCCGCTCGGTGTAGCGCCAGCACCTTGTTTCATCGCCCAGGTATCCCCCTATCGCGATCTCGGGAAAAAGTTCACCGGGGACCGTGACAAACTGGGCCACTGGTCCGGTCGGAGCGAAGAGGGTCAGGACGTTCACCTCGGTGAGGGCCTCTTCTCCAAGGCTACTGACCGCTTTCCCCTGGGTGTAAGCTTCTCGTTGGATCACCCCTCGGCCCAGCAGCAGCTTGAACAACTGATTCTCAATCGGGATGAATAATTTCTTGGCCCGTACATCGATGTAGCTGAGGTCGACATAGTCCTGACCCGTGAGGGCCTGCAGCACTGCTCCGGCAGTGATCTCGCCGATCCTTTGGGTCATGGCCCATGATCTTGGGGGTAGGGCTTTTTCATCTTCGTTTCACTTCAAGCCTCAGGGTGCTTAGCAGACCACCGACCGACCCGCTAAAATAGATCGCGACCCCTCCTCGGCCCGCCCATCGCCGCCCGTCGACTCGAAACCCTCCCTTCTCGACCCCTTCACGCAGATAATGAGGAAAATCAGAAGTGATTAAGCTGCTTGAACCCCCCATCGTTTCGGGGTGGGGAGTCCAGTTGATCAGGGTGGCAATGGGACCGCCTTGAAGATCATCCACGGCCATCGCCAGGATCTGATCATCGATCACGATAGGATCCCGTAGGTCATTAATGAGCCATCCAAACTGTGAGGGGTTTGTGGCCATCGCGAATTTTATTCGGGCCGGGGTCACCCTCTGGACGGCAAGCCGCAGGGCCGACTCGGATTGTTTGAGGACGTGGTCGATAAATCGGGGGTCCTTTCCGTCCGTCAGCCGATTGGGCCCCCAGAGCCCCATGCTGTCTGTCCCACCATGCGTATGGGTGCTGGCCACGATCAGGTGGGTGAGACCCAGATCGCTGACCCTTCTGCGGATCTCCTCCACCTGGGGATAAAAAAGGCCCACCGCATCCAGGGCAACCAATCCCACTCGTGTATGTCCCTGTTCCAGGACCAGGGCCCGGGCCCAAACAGGGTCATGCACCCCGGTGGCCGTGTAGTATGCATTCTCATGGTGAAAGCCCGCCAGGAATGGGCCATCCCACTTACCATTCGCATTTGTGTCTGTGAAGGTGTCGTGGGGAGATTTTGGGTCCGAGGGATCCGGGGCGTCGTATCGGCCGTTGCCATTGAGGTCCTGATAGGGTTCTCGCCAGGGCCTGCCGCGTTCATCCGCCGGGGTGATGGTAAAAGCCGCTGCGCCGGCCATGAGGCCAGGGGATTCCTGGATATTTGCGCCGAGGGCCAGGGAGACACCTGCGATCAGTTGATATGAAACAACCCAGAAAAAGATGATAGCCGCCATAGGCATCCTGTTATTTTTTATTGTACATGATCCCTACAAAAAAGGAAGGACTGAGGCGCTATCGAACGTAGATGGGGTTGGAAAAGATCCATGGCCGCCAGCGATCCCGGATCTGAAGAAACACCTCTGCCCGGTATACACCCGGACCCTCCAAGGGGATCGAATATTGTGAACAATAGCATTGCCTGAACTGCTGTCCGTCTTTAGTCAGAACGATCAGGCCGGGTGTGGGCAATCGTGTTTTCAGGACCTGTCCAGGTGCAAAGGCCAGCTCATTCCCCATCATGGCTTCTTTCCCACCCCCCGAAATCGCAAATAAAAAACCGGTGGCATCAGATAGCAAGTCAAAGGCCAGATAGGCATGGCCCGTCCTGAGGGACGCCAGCACCGAGGCCTCATCCAGTTGAGGGGCTAGGACATGGGTGGTCACAAAGCGAAAACTCAAAGGATAAGGGTCAAGTTGTCGGCCCATCACTCTGACATTCTGGTGGGCATCATTGCCGGCAATTCCCACCATTCTTTGTGTTTGGGTGAGCTGATCCCACTTCTGAAGATGCCAGTCTGGTCTATCCAGTATGGAGAGGAATGTCTCCGCAGGATATTGATTATACGAATAGAGGATGCCGAAGAAATACTTGGGGAACTTCCACTTCTTGTCCATCACATCATCCAGGATGTCGTAGATCTCGATCCCAGTAATCCCCTTGAGTGACCAATCCCGCCATCCCCTGGGGTGAGCCACAAAGGCAATGCCTCCCTGACCGTTCACCTCATCCAGCACCTGCTGGAATGTGAGGGGGCGATGGTCAAAATAGTTAGCTAGTCCAATGGCCAGGATCGAGGCGCACATATCAGCAGTGCCA
>DATECO010000012.1:0-2731 GCA_035286865.1 Nitrospiria bacterium
TAGTACAGTGGATTCTATCCAATGGTTGCGGGTCTTGTCAATTAAAGAAGACCTGTTTATATACTTATTGCAGAATCATCCAAATGAAAGGGGAAAATCTGAAAAGAAGTCAAAGAATGGGTAGGCCCAAACGCTCAAAGACCCGATCGAAGGTAAATATACGATCAAGCGTGTGCTCCTGAATCAGAACCACGCTGCTGCAATCCGTAAAGCTGGCCTGCCGATTCGGGTCCGCCGCCTGGCTTTGAAAAACCTGCCAGGTTTTATCCACTAGCCCAGGATCAATATAGAGGAACTGAACGATCCGGCTGTTTCGAAGAAGTCGGCCTGCGGATAAGGCCTCTGTAGGACCCACCCGTAGCAGAAGAACGGTAACGACCTCCAAAAAGATATACTCGCTGATGAAGAGCTTCGCCCGCCGTTGTTTCAAGTGATTGAACTGGGATCTTGCCTGACTGTGGTATAGATCGTTTGCCCGGACCAAGGCAATCCAGGCACTGGAATCGACCAAAATGCGGCTCACCTTAGCGCGGTTTCCTTTTCTTTTTGACGCCGTACAGTACTTCGTCAACCCGCACAGATAGATCCGAAGGTCCGCTGTCCTTGACCAGACCAACGAGCTGGCTGATGCTGTCTGTTTCCCAATCCTCTTGGGTTACCAGATAACGCTCTAAGGCCTTCCGGATCACAGCCGAGAGGGAGACCGATTCTTCATGAGCTCTCCGTTTAGCCTGTTTATACAGATCCTCCGGGAGATAGATCTGAGTCCGATGATCACTTAGCGGCATGATGTCTTTAATATACATTATAATGTATTATATGTCAAGCATCGTAGCTCACGCGTGAGATGATGAAGTTGCTTATATATCTGGTGAAACATTCCCTGCGAACACAATCAAACCAGGGCAGGTTCCAGGTGACCCCTTCACTCGATTCTCCACAATATAAAACCAAAACAGCTTTTTAACCTTGCAAGCACGCTTGAGGCGCAGCCCAAGCAGCAAAGCTGTGCAGGTCGTGCCGAATGCGGGCGTGGGGGTTTTGAGGGGCCCTCCCCTCAATTCAGGTGAATGGAAAGGGGCCTTGTCCGCCTCAGGCGGAGAGGCCCCGTCCCGGGGGGCTGGGGGCAGCGCCCCCGCAAATGGCAAAGCAAAGACCTGTCCCAGCCCGCCCGAAGAGCCAATTCCAATTGACAAGGGCAGCCTGAAAAGATTAAGATATCACGCGAATAAAGGGAAAATCGACCATGAGCAAGGCCAAACGCTTTCGTGAGATGCTCAAGCAACCGGGGATGATCGTCCTGGCCGGGGCGCACAACGCCTTGAGCGCAAAGCTGGTCGAGCGGGCCGGTTTTGAGGCCGTTTGGGCCAGCGGTTTCGAGATCTCAGCCGCATGGGGGGTCCCCGATGCCAGCTTTCTCACGATGACCGAAAACCTGCAAGTGGTCAAGCAGATCAGTGATGCGGTGTCCATCCCGGTCATCGCCGATTGCGATACCGGGTACGGCAATGCCATCAACGTGATGCGGACCGTAGAGGAGTACGAGCAGGCGGGCATTGCAGGGATCAGCATCGAGGACAACATCTTTCCCAAGCGTTGCAGCTTCTATACGGGGGTTCAGCGTGAGTTGGTCCCCGTCGAGGAGCACGCGGGAAAGATCCGGGCCGCCAAGGCCGCCCAGCGGGGCACGGACTTTGTGATTATCGCCAGGACCGAGGCCCTGATCGCAGGATTGGGGATGGGAGAAGCCCTTACCCGAGCACGAGCCTATGCACAGGCCGGTGCAGACGCCATCCTGGTCCATTCCAAGGCCTCCACCTTCGATGAACTTAAAGGCTTTGCTCGCTTATGGTCCTCAAGCAAAGTCGAATGTCCACTCGTGGTAGTGCCCACCACATTTCCCACGGTCACCGTTCCGGAACTTCAAGTGGCAGGTTTCAAAGTCGTGATCTTTGCCAACCATGCCGTCCGTACCTCGATCAAGGCCATGGGGGAAACCCTCGCCACGCTGCGCCAAAAAGGCACCATCCAGGCCATTTCGGACCGGATCGTACCTCTTGAAGAGGTGTATGACCTGATGGGCCTGGAAGAACTTAAGGCGCGGGAGCAGCAGTTTCTATCAACAGGAGAGCGTGCTAGGGCCATCATCGTGGCGGCCGGCTTTGAAAAACAGTTATTGCCCCTTATTCAGGACAAGCCCAAGTGCCTGCTGGACATCAAAGGAAAATCCATACTCGAGCGCCAGATCGAGGCCCTGCACGAATACGGTATCCACGACATCGTGGTGGTCCGGGGATACCAGAAGGACAGTATTAATCTGCCGGGCATCCGCTATTATGACAATAATCGCTATGATGACACGGGGGAGTTGTTTTCTCTCTTTTGCGCGGAGAAAGAGATTGAGGGGCCTTTTCTCTTCCTCTATTCAGACATCCTCTTTGAGACCGCAGTCCTCGAAAAGCTGCTCAAGAGCCATGATGACATCAGCCTGGTGGTGGACCGGGCCTGGCCCGAGGTGTTCAAGGCCCAGTCCATTCGCCCGGCACATCCGACAGACCTGGTAATCACCCGAAACCTGCCCCCGCTGGGCTATCGGTTCCTTCCCCTCTACAACCAGGATGAAGAACAGGACACAATTCTTAAAATCGGCCAACACCTCGATCCCCAACAGGCCCATGGGGAGTTCATCGGCCTGGCCCGCTTCTCCAGGGCAGGCGCCAAGATCCTGCGA
>DATECO010000013.1:0-2160 GCA_035286865.1 Nitrospiria bacterium
ACTGTATTTCTATACCGAACCCGGGGACCACATCGGCTTCCATTATGATACCTCCTATTATCAAGGTGCCCGATACACCATCCTGATGGGCCTGGTCCAGAAGTCAGAGCATTGTCAACTGGTGTGTCATCTTTACAAAGACGATCCTCAGCGGCAAATTCGAGAGATCAGGCTGTCCACCGAACCGGGCTCGATGGTCATCTTCAATGGGGATAAGCTCTGGCATGCCATTTCTCCCTTGGAAGAAGGGGCAGAACGCATTGTTCTCACGATGGAGTACGTGACAAACCCCAAGATGGGCACTTTTAAGCGGTTTGTCTCTAACATGAAGGATGCCATTGCGTATTTTGGCATCTCGGCCCTCTTTAAGAGTCACCGATCACGCCCCCGCTAGTCTAAACAGCAGACTACGTCATCCTCTTTCATCTATCTCGACATTATCTTCCAAATTCAGTATATTAATAAAATGGCCGCAGGGATAGGCTTAAATTCCACATAACATAAAGGGATAATCACAATGGAACTGGGAAATAAAATCAGAAAGATCAGCGAGGTTGTTTGGGAGATCGATTCGTCTTATAAAGAGGGGATGAGGGTACCCGCTCGGATTTATGGGACAGAGACACTGATGCGTGAGATGGATCAACAGGTGATCGAACAGATCACCAACGTGGCCACCCTCCCGGGACTGATTCGCTATGCCTACTGCATGCCGGATGGACACTCCGGATATGGCTTCCCCATCGGAGGAGTGGCCGCCATGGATGCCGATCAAGGGGTCATCAGCCCGGGTGGGATTGGATTCGACATTAACTGCGGGATGCGTCTGGTACGAACGGACCTGACCCTGGATAAGGTGAGACCCAGACTGACGGCCCTGGTGGATCTGCTTTATCAGAGGGTTCCGGCCGGGGTGGGCAGCAGCGGTTTTGTGAAACTGACTCCCCAGGAGTTCAAAGAGGTCATTGCCCAGGGGGCCCGCTGGTGTATCAAGAAAGGTTACGGCTGGACCGAGGATCTGGAGGCCACTGAGGAGGAGGGATGTAGTAAGGGGGCCGACCCGGAAAAGATCAGTAAGAAGGCAATTGATCGGGGGCTGAACCAGATCGGGACATTGGGCTCAGGCAATCATTATCTCGAGGTCCAGGTGGTAAAGGAAGAGAATATCTTCGACCGGAAGATTGCTGAAGCTCTGGGTCTTTTTCCCAATCAAGTGGTGGTGATGTTCCACTGCGGGTCTCGAGGGTTTGGGCATCAGGTCGCCACGGACTATCTCCAGGTCTTCCTCAGGGTCATGGAATCAAAATACGGGATTAAAATCCTGGACCGGGAACTGGCCTGCGCGCCATTTCGGTCACCTGAAGGTCAGGACTATTTTTCGGCCATGAAGTGTGCGCTGAACATGTCCTTCGCCAATCGGCAGACCATTCTCCATCGCATCCGGGAGTGCTTCGAAACGGTGTTTGATAAAAAGGCAGAACAGCTCGGCATGAGCATGATCTACGATGTCTCCCACAATACAGCGAAGCTTGAGCGCTACCAGATCGAGGGTCAATGGCGGGAAGTTTTGGTCCATCGTAAAGGGGCAACCCGCGCTTTTGGGCCCGGTCATCCGGTACTGCCCGAACGCTACCGTCCTTTGGGTCAACCTGTGATCATTGGGGGGAGTATGGAGACCGGGAGTTACCTTCTCGTGGGAACGCCAGGCGCCATGACCGAAACCTTTGGCAGCACCGCCCATGGCGCGGGTCGGACGATGAGCCGGACTCAGGCACGGAAAAGATTCCGTGGAGATCAACTCCAGCGAGAGTTAATGGAAAGAGGAATCTATGTCCGATCGGCCTCCTATGCGGGGCTGGCAGAGGAGGCCGGGCCCTCTTATAAGGATATCGATGAGGTGATCAATGCCGTGGAACGGGCCGGGATCTCCAAGAAAGTCGTCAAATTCTTTCCGATTGGAAATGTTAAAGGATAAAAAGGACGTTATTCGTGAATCGTTATTCGTTACTCGCCAAACATTCCAAAACGATTAACGTTTAACGAATAGCGATTAACGAAATATTCCCAGGGGCCCAAATAAAAAGATCAACCATGTCTATCAAGACCCCGGCGCTGATCATTACCGGCTATTTGGGGAGCGGAAAGACCACCCTCCTGCGC
>DATECO010000014.1:0-2288 GCA_035286865.1 Nitrospiria bacterium
CGATGTTGAAGGGGAAGTCCAGGTTCTGGATGGGTTCCCATGGGTCGCTAAAGATCCTGGTGGTCCAGACGGGAGTGGGCCCGGACCAGGCCCTGCAAGCTGCCCGGGTCGCCATCACCTCCTTTCCGGTAGAGGCCATGGTCTCGGTGGGTTTTGCCTGTGCCCTGAAGGTCGAGATGAAGATCGGTGACCTGGTGGTGGGTGAGAGTGCATTTTATCTTAACCGGAATCACACAAATTCATATCGGGCAGATAGCCTCCTTTTGCTCATGGCCGATCAGGCCTCGCAAGAATTTATCAAAAATGAATCGCGGGGCGGGCGTCGTGCTGTTCCCAGGACTTCTGTTTTTAAGGGGCCGATCCTGACCGTGCGGCGGCTGGTCGAGGATGCAGCAGAGAAGAAGACCCTTGCCTGTACAACCGGGGCAATTGCGCTGGATATGGAGAGCGCGGCAATAGCTAGTGCCGCTGCAGATGCAAAGATTGCTTACCTCCCGGTACGGGCGATTTCAGATCTGGTGGACGAAGACTTGGGAGGCGTGGCGAATTTTCTTTCCCCCGAGGGGACCCTTCGACCCTTTAAAGGGATCTATTACATTTTATCCCATCCCACTGCGTTTGCCCGCATTAATCGATTGAGAACTCATACGGCGATTGCCTCAAAAAGGCTCGGTCGTTTTTTTCATAACTATTTCTACCATCTCAATTAACACCTGCCCTCCAAAAATCCGCGGGGAAAGCATCGGAGAACCCTTCCCACCCAGTCGCCACGCAATAGGGGATGTCAGTTGATGCTACGAATTGCTCTTCTACTGGTACTGGGGATGATATTCTATGGACTGTCTCCACCCTATGTCTTGGGGAAGGTCAAGGTTGTTCCTGTCCCTGCCTTTTCCACCACTCGGAATGAAGGAGAGACCTACGGCGAACTCACCGCCCTGCTGTTTACCAATGACGAGGGTGAGGTATACGCCATTATGGCCCCCTTTGTGGTTTACAACAGGATCATGGGGGTCAAATCAGCGTGGCAGTTCTTCGGCTATCTGGAGGGTGACCGTGATTTTGTGGCCAAGGTTTCATACTCCACGAAAATCAACCGGGAGTTTCGGTTGGAGTATAAGGATCCGGGTCTTTACCATGGCCGTTATGTCGTCGAAGGCGGGGTGGTGTACTTCAAGGAGGCCACCTCTCGTTTTTTCGGCCTGACGGAGGAGAGCCGTGAAGAAGATGAAACAAACTTCACCCAGCGGGAGTTCTCGGCCAGGCTGTTATTCGGAATTAATTTCACCCAGACGCTCAACCTGGCCCTGACCGAACGATATCGGGAGGTGAAGATCCAGCTGGGGGGTGTGAATGTTTTGCCCTTCATCGGCGACCGTTTCCCCGCCCTTGATGGCCTGGAAGGTGCGACGGTTGTGGGTCATCGCCTCACACTCACCCATGACAGGCGGGATGACAAGACCACCCCGACCGAGGGTGAGTTTATGAATATTTTTAGTGAATGGGGTCATGCCTTTCATGGTGGCCATGCCGTGCCATTTTCTCGATACGGACTTCAGGTCAAGGGGTGGTTTCCGCTGGATGACAAGCGATTGATCTTCGTCCCTAATTTTCAAATGCAATGGCTATCCGGATCGGGTGTCCCCTTTTTTGAGCAAAGTAACCTGGGGGGTGAGGATACCCTAAGGGGCTATGGCCTCGGCCGTTTTGTGGACGATAACTTCATCCTGATGAATCTGGAGGGAAGGATCAGGGTGGCTAAGCTCACTCTCCTTGGGGTGATGACGGAAGAGGAGGTTGCCCCCTTCGTCGATCTGGGCAAGGTTTTTAGTACACTGAGGGTGCGTCCCTTTGACAACTGGGAGGTCAACCCTGGATTGGGGATGCGAGTCCTGGTCCGCCCCAATGTAGTGGGGCGACTGGATGTGGCTTTTGGAAGGGAGGGACCGACATATTTTGTGGGCTTAAATTTTCCTTTTTAGCTTGACAATCAGGGGATTGTTGCATAAAATAATTCGGTTGTCTAAGAATCTCGGCGCTTGGCCTGGCTGAATCCGGGCCTGTGCGCCATCTGCCTAAAACTCGGGCGGCTTACTGTGGACGGGAGGAGAGCGCATGTCATTATTAAAACAGATTAATGGTCCTGAAGATCTCAAGAAACTGAGTCGGGAAGAGTTGCCTACACTTGCTCAGGAAGTGAGGGAAGAAATCCTCAGGGTCGTATCGAACAATGGCGGTCACCTGTCCTCCAATCTGGGCGTGGTCGAACTGACCCTTGTCCTACACTA
>DATECO010000015.1:0-5577 GCA_035286865.1 Nitrospiria bacterium
TTTCTGGATTTTCTCAAGGTGGAGACCCACCCTGAGGGCTACTATGCCATCTACTCCCGCGATGGAGTCTATTTTGAGACGATCTCCCGGGATGAGGCGCGGGACCCACGGGTGCTTTTGGCCTATGGCCTCAACGGCTCACCCCTACCCGAAGCACACGGGGGGCCGATACGTTTAGTCGTCCCGTTCCTTCAGGGCTATAAAAGCGTGAAATGGGTAGGGGCCATCCGAGCGTTTCGTAATGATCCTGTGGGAATTAAGCGGCTCCTGGGTCAGAGTCCTACCGGCCAGCTCAACGAGGACTGGCGGGAACGATTCAATATCGTCCTCCCTGCCGGCAAGGCTGGCGATCCGCCAGGCCTCTCTCCCGTTGCACTGCAGACAATGAATGTGGCGCTCCAGACTACTGCTATGCCCAAGGTGGTTCAGGGCACGGTGAGTCCACTGGGGGATGGCATAGCCAAGGTAACCGACACCCGTGCAGATGAGATGGGGACTCTGCGAGAGATCATCGCCGTTCTCCGACCTGGCAGGCACCTTGCCACGCGGCAGGCCCTGGAGACAGCGGGGGTGGTGAGCTATACGGTGCACAGTGTATTGGGCCGTAGCAGACAACGGGGCCTGAAATTTAAGTCCGCTTCAGACCCGGGTCAGAAAGAGGATGTGGCCATCAAGTTTTTGCCCAAGAAGCTCTTTACGATTGTGGTGGAAGAGTCACAGGTCAAGGCGGCCATGAGTGCGATCATCAAGGCGAATAAAACCGGAAAGGGGCAGTATGGCGATGGGAAGATCTTTGTGCTCGATACAGAGCAGGCCATACGGGTGAGCACGGACGAGCGAGGCGCATCCGCTCTTTGATCGTTATACGTTACACGTTATTCGTTAATCGTAAATTAAGGCCAAAAATTAAATCGTTTAACGAATAACGAGTCGCGAATAACGTCAGTTAGAAACTTATGAAAATGATTCGAGCCATCATCCGCCCGGAGAGGGAGGCCGAGGTGTTAAGCCATCTTGAGGCGGAAGGCTTCTATGCCATGACCAAGGTGCCTGTGCTCGGCCGGGGGCAGCAGCGAGGTATTCAGGTGGGCGCTGTCAGCTATGATGAGCTGGCCAAGCTGATGCTGATCCTGGTGGTGGAAGATGCTGACTGTCCGCGGGTGGTGAAGGCTATCGAGGAGGGGGCACACACCGGCCATCCCGGGGATGGCAAGATCTTTATCCAGGAGGTCCGGCAGGTTTGCACCGTCCGGACCGGTACACAGGGGCTCTAACATGAAACTTCTGAAAGCCATCAAAAGCGGGCATCCGGGTACCCTTTTTTCTGCCTTTTTATATTTTGACATTAGCTTCATGGTCTGGGTCTTACTGGGACCCCTGGCAGTGTATATCTCCCAAGACCTTGCACTCACTGCAGCCCAGAAGGGTCTCATGGTGGCCATTCCTATATTGAGTGGCGCCCTGTTGAGGATCCCGATGGGGATATTGACAGACCGGATCGGTCCTAAAAAGTCAGGGCTGCTGGGGATGATCATGACCCTTGCGCCTCTTATTTGGGGGTGGCAATTTGCACAGAATCTGACACAAGTCATTGCCTTGGGTCTGTTGTTAGGTGTTGCCGGTGCCAGCTTTGCGGTTGCACTCCCTCTAGCCAGTCGCTGGTATTCCACCGAGCACCAGGGCATTGCGATGGGAATTGCAGGCGCCGGTAATAGCGGAACGGTCTTGGCAGCACTCCTGGCACCCCGATTGGCCGAGTCGATAGGTTGGCATGGAGTCCTCGGCGTGGCAATCATCCCAGTTTCCTTCACACTGGTGACCTTCTTCTTCCTGGCTGAAGATAGCCCTGACCAACCTGGGCCGAGGCCTCTACGGGAATACTTTAAGGTTTTGAAAGGATCCGATATCTGGTGGTTTAACTATTTCTATGGCATAACGTTTGGTGGTTTTGTGGGATTGGCAAGCTTTCTGGTGATTTTCTTTGTAGATCAATACGGTTTGGCCCGGGTCACTGCAGGCAACTTTACAGCCGCCTGTGTCTTTGCCGGGAGTTTTTTCCGGCCCTTGGGGGGCTACCTGGCCGATTGTTTTGGAGGCGTAAAGGTGCTCAGCATCCTTTATGGATTGGCTGCCCTGTGCATGCTGGGTGTTGGCGCGCTTCCACCCCTTGCAATGGTCACCTTCCTGCTTTTTCTGGGAATGCTGTGCCTGGGGATGGGGAATGGTTCTGTTTTTCAACTTGTCCCCCAGAGATACCGTTCCGAAATTGGGGTGGTGACTGGAATTGTGGGGGCAGCAGGGGGAATCGGGGGATTTTTTCTTCCGACCCTGCTGGGTTACCTCAAAGAGTCCACAGGTTCCTATGGGACAGGATTTTTCGTGTTTGGTCTGGCTGCCGTAACTGCGCTGATCCTTTTACAGGTGGTTTATTCCCTCTCCTGGCAGACCTCCTGGCTGTCAAGGAGGATAGAAATTGCACCAGTGGAAGGAGGACGGATTCGGATGGAGGTGGTTTTCGGTGGATAGGCTCGTGGTGATCGGCAACGGGATGGCGGGTGTGAACGCGGTGGAGGAGGTCCTCAAAATCAGGAGTGACATTTCTATTAGAATCTATGGCGAGGAACCTCATGTGAACTATAACCGTATTCTTCTGTCCGAGGTCCTGGCCGGACAACGCCCATTCGAAGACATCTATCTTAATACCAAAGAATGGTACGAACAAAACCGGATCGACCTGCGCCTGGGGGTGCGGGTGACAGCCATTGATGCGTCCGGAAAGACCGTCACCGACTCTTGTGGTGCAGTCAGCCCCTATGACCGCCTCCTGATCGCCGTGGGCGGTGAGCCCTTCATCCCACCGATTCAGGGGACAGGGAAAGACGGTGTTTTTGTCTTCCGAAATATCCAGGACACCTCCAAGATAATGCACCAGGCCCGACTGGCCAAACAAGCGGTGGTCATCGGTGGGGGGCTGCTGGGACTGGAGGCAGCCCGGGGTCTGATCAACTACGGCGTCACGGTAATGGTGGTCCACCTCATGGACCACCTCATGGAACAACAACTGGACGCGATGGGCGCCGCCATGCTCAAGCGGGAGGTGGAGCGGCTGGGCATCGGTGTGATGCTCAACACCACGGTTAAAGAGATACTCGGAGATGGCAGGGTGGAAGGAGTCCGGCTCACCACAGGGCAGGAGATAGCGGCCGGGATGGTTTTAATCTGCACCGGGATTCGACCCAACCTGGATCTGGCCAAGTCGGCGGGGCTGGAGACACATCGTGGGACCCTTGTCAATGACTGGATGCAAACGAGCGTGCCAGACATTTATGCCGTGGGGGATATGATCGAGCATCGAGGCAAGACCTATGGCTTGGTGGCCCCCTTGCGGGATCAGGCCCGGGTGGTGGCCGACCACCTGGTGGGCCAGAAAAAGATGCGCTATGAAGGCACGGTCTGTGCGACGATCCTGAAAGTGGCCGGTGTGAACCTCACCTCGGCAGGGGTATTCCTGGGCGGTAACGGATATGATGAAATGGTGTATGTGGACACCCAGGTCGGCATCTACAAAAAACTGGTCCTCCAGGCAAACAAACTGGTGGGCATGATTCTCCTGGGGGACAATAAAGATGGCGCACGCTTATTTAATCTGATCCAGTCCGGCCAGGATATCTCCATCCTCAGGGATCAACTCATTCATATGATATCGGGCCGGCCTTCCACAGAGGCCATACCCGGGTTCAGCATCGTTGCCACAATGGCCGATACAGAGCTGGTCTGCAACTGTAATTCCGTGACCAAGGGGACCATCGTTGCGGCCATTCGTGAGAAGGGCCTCAAGACCCGTGATGAGGTGGCCGCTTGCACTAAGGCCAGCACCGGCTGCGGAAGCTGTACCCAGTTGGTTGAGGACTTACTCCAAGAGGCGAATCTCAAGAAAACGTCCACCGCCCCCACCACCGTGCCTGCCCAATCATCCGCCTCAGGCGGACCTGTCGAGCCTCCCATGGCGGACAAACCTATCCTAGGCTACCCCACAGCCTATCCTAAGTCCCTGGAGGTGGAGAGGATCAAACAGGAGGGGCTGGGGCTGGATTTTGAAAAGATCCGGGAAAGGGGGGTTATGGCCCTCACGGAGGATGACTACTACCGCCTTAAGACCTATGGGGTCTGTAGCCAGAAACACCCGGGCTACTTTATGCTCCGGATTCGTATTCCCGGAGGGAGAGTCACCGCAAGGCAGCTTATACACCTTTCCGAGCTGGCAGAAATCCACGGCCGGGGTTGGGGCCACCTCACCACCCGGCAGGACCTGGAGTTTCACTGGGTCCGTGTGGAAGAGGTCCCGGAGATCTGGGAAAAATTGGAGGCGATTGGCCTGTCGACCCGCTCGGCATGCGGCCACACCATGCGTAATGTGGTGGCCTGTCCTCATTCGGGGATCAGTCAGGACTCCCTGATTGATGTGCAGCCTTGGGCAAAGGCGGTCAGTGACTATTTTATCAAGCGCTCGGATCTCATCAACCCTACTATGCCCAATCGTCTAAATATCTATTTTGCCGGCTGTGCCGAATGTGCCCCCCATGCCCAGATCAATGACATCGGATTCGTGGCGGTCAAACGGCCATCCCCCGCCTCATCCGCCCCAGGCGGAGGATTAGGCGGAAAGGATGGTGGCACAATGTCAGAGATCGGCTTTGAGGTCTGGGCCGGTGGAAGTCTGGGGGCGCATCCCATTCTGGGTTTTAGGCTCAAGGATTTCATCCCCCTCCAGGATGTCCTGCCAGCCTGCCAGGCAATTTTTTACATCCATGCCCGCTATGGGAACCGAACGAAGGCCAAATCCAGGCTTAAATGGCTCGTGGACCAGTGGGGACATGAAAAGTTTGCCATGGTCTTCGAAAGGATCTTCCAGGGTAAAAGGACCCTGCCGGAGAATGCCGAGTTTGCTCAACCCACCCGGCAGCAGGGCGAGCGGAGTCCATCGCCTCTGAGCAGGATTCGGACCACAATGGCACTGCCAGTCATCCCCTCTTCATTACCCCCTGGCTGCTCCCCCCAACGGCAGGCCGGATATGTCCGGGTGACAGTCGAGGTACCTCTGGGAGAAATCAGTGCCTCCCAACTTCGGATGCTGGCCCGCATGAGCAAGCGTTATGGCAATGGGGAGGTCCACTTCACCCAAGATCAGAATATGGAGCTCCACTGGATTCGGGCCTATGCCGCTCACAAAGTGGCTCGTGCCGTGGAAGGTGTTGGTCTGGCGCTGAAGGGCACGGAAACAGCGCCTCGGGTGGTCGCCTGTCCTGGGACGGAGTTTTGTGTGCTGGCGGTGACCAATGCCCAGGGGGCGGGCAAAGACATCCTGAAGCAGTATACTCCTAAGGACCCTGCCAAGGCCGAACTTCTTAAGGGCATCTCCATCCACATCTCCGGCTGCCCCAACAGCTGTGCCAAGCACCAGGTGGCCGACATCGGGCTTGCCGGGACCATGAGCACCGTGGGCGAAGAGACTCTCTTTTCCTACCTGCTCTTTTTGTGAGGGAGGACATCAGGAGGGGTCAGGCTGGGGGAGATGGT
>DATECO010000016.1:0-3119 GCA_035286865.1 Nitrospiria bacterium
TGCCTTCTGGACTCTGGATCTGCCCACCTTATTTGGAATCTGGTCCCCTAGGTCATTGCAATGGTTGGCCTGGAGAAGTGAGTCAAAATTTTCTTCCTGCTGATCTGTGGGCTATACTCTCTTTCTCTGAGTAATCATCAATTCTCCAGCTTTGGTTTTTTATTTAGTTGTAGGTGTAAGCCACAAGGAATAGACAGAACTTTACTGTCATAGTCAGTTGGGTCAAGTTATAACTTTTACAGCTAAGTTGACCTCATAAACCTTTTCCTGTCTGCAGTGACAGATGGGGGTCCTCCAAACTCGCCTTGGGAGACCACAGCCGTTCTTCTATTGCAGAGGTCAATTTAGGAAGGGATTCTAGATGCAGCGCCGAGATGGAGATGGCCCCGTACAGGCGGCATAGGTTTTTGATCACGACTGGATCCATTCGATCCTCCTTGTTGAAGACCAGTAGCCGGGGGATGTGAGGAAGTTCCAAGTCGCCTAGAATACGGTCCACGGCCTCCATCTGGTGCTCAAAATGTGGATGGCTTACATCCACCAGGTGAATTAAGAGATCGGCATCCCGCAATTCATCCAGCGTAGGACGAAATGCACCCAGCAGATCTGGTGGGAGATCTTGTATGAAGCCTACCGTATCGGTAATGATAATTTCTCGCTCTTGAGGAAAACGAAGTCGCCGCGTGGTGGTATCCAGCGTGGCAAAAAGCAGATTCTGTGTCTGCACATGGCTTTCCGTAAGTGCATTGAGCAGTGTGGATTTGCCCGCGTTCGTATATCCCACGATTGAGACAATCGGAATTCCACTCTTAATCCTCTTGCTGCGACGCTCCCGGTGGGCTCGGCTGAGCTGGTCTAACTCTTTTTCCAGGTAGGCGATCTTATCCTTCACCCGTCGCCGGTCCACTTCAAGGCGTGTCTCACCCGGACCCCGGCCACCGATTCCCCCTGTGAGGCGGGAAAGGGCTGTACTTCGTTCTGAGAGCCGCGGCAAGAGGTATTTGAGCTGGGCCAATTCCACCTGAACCTTTCCATCCCGGCTGTGCGCCCTCCGGGAGAAGATATCCAGGATAAGCTGTGTGCGGTCGATCACTTTCAACTCAGTGATCTCCCCAATGGCCTTGACCTGTCCCGGGGAGAGGTTTTGATCAAAGATGAGAAGGGTGACCCCTTGCTGGAGGGAGGTAATGATCAACTCCCTGATTTTCCCTTCTCCCATCAGGTATTTCGGGTGGATCTGCTTGGGCCGCTGTATCACCGTCTCCAGAACCAACACATTATCGGAACGGGCCAGTTCACGGAGCTCTGCGATGGATTCCTCCTGCACCGCGCGGCTCTTCATCGAAATAGAGACTAGGATCGCCCGCTCTCGTGGGTCCCGCAGATCGATCTGAGCGGCGAGCCCACTCTCCAGCTCATCCTCCAGTGAGGCGATGAATGAGGCGAAATCAAGCTGAAAATCGTGAAAATCCACGGGGGAAAGGATCTCGTAAGGTTCATTTCCAGGGTTGGGGGGAAGAAGGTGGGCCACCGAGATCACACCCGGAAGGCCATCCTCCTTGACCCCTATGGCTGCGATGAGATCCAGGCGCAACAAGGCCAGGTCGGTCAGATCGTCTCTGGTGAGGGGCTCGTTCTTGAGGTGGGTGTGCAGGCAACGAACACCTCTTAGGCGCCTCCGCCCCAGCCGATAATCTGATAGATCCGGAATGACGATCTCGTGTTCATTGCCCACAATCACCGAGTCGATCTCTCCAGCCCGGTCCACAAGTAGGCCGATCTGACGTCTAATCGAGTGGCTCAGTTCGGTCAGGGTACGAGCCGCCTCTGGTGTAATGACCTTGCTCCGGGGGATCTTTCGGTATCCAAGACGCTCCAAGGCGCGGAGCTGGCTTGCCTTTAGTCCTGCGATATTACCCGAGATCGCTTGAAAACGCATCTTGATTTATAATCACTATACCCTATCCGCGAACCACTTTGCAAATTGCCCGCCGCACCCAGGCTATGCTATCATGGATTGCCTCCCTGTTGATCGATCAATGGGCGGAAACCGACATTTCTGGTCGATTCGCTTGCGAGCAAGGGGAAAATAGGCTATGAAGTCCTACAGAGAAGAATTGTGGTTTGAAACCAAAGAGCGGCGTGACTATATTAACATCACCTCTCAGGTGGAGACGGCCGTTAAGAAGAGTAGCATCAAGGAAGGCCTCTGCCTGATCAATGCCATGCACATTACGGCCAGCGTCTACATCAATGATGATGAGCGCGGCCTGATACAGGATTACGATGAATTTTTGGAAACACTGGTCCCTCATCAACCCACGTCAAGGTACCGCCACAACCTAACGGGTGAGGATAATGGCGATGCCCATATCAAACGCCAAATCATGGGGCGCGAGGTCGTCGTCGCCATCACCGATGGAAAGCTCGATTTTGGTCCCTGGGAGCAGATCTTTTACGGGGAATTTGACGGAAGGAGACGCAAACGCGTCCTGATTAAAATCATCGGCGAATAAGGAAAGGATTCAATGAGTCTAGAAGAAAAGGTATTGAGAACGCACGTCGTATTTCAAGGGCAGTATCTACGGACTGAGGTTCAGACCGTCCTCTTGCCTGATGGAAAACAGGCCACTCGCGAGATCGTTTCACCACCCGATGCCGTAGGGATTCTGGCCATCGAGCAATCCTCAAAGGTCTACCTGGTCCGCCAGTACCGACCGGCCATTAAGAAGGCGACGATCGAGATTCCGGCGGGAATTATCGATGGGGATGAGGATCCCTTGCAAACCGCAGATCGAGAATGTCGGGAGGAGATCGGAATGAAACCAGGGCATCTGAAGCCACTCTGTAGTTTTTATCATTCTGTGGGTTTCTCCACCGGAAAGATACTGATCGTTCTGGCCGACAAACTCACCCCGGTTGCCCATTCGCATCATGAGCCTGGCGAATTTTTGGAAGTGGTGACCATGGCCTTTGAAGAATTCTACCAAATGGTCCTCAGCGGCCAGGTCGTGGATAGTAAGAGCATCATTGCCGCCCTTTGGTATCGCCAATTGAGTCAAATGCGTTAGGTCGGTTGGGTCGGTTACTTCTGTTATTTCGGTTATGCCTGCTGACTC
>DATECO010000017.1:0-8576 GCA_035286865.1 Nitrospiria bacterium
AATACCGAAGAGATGTGTTTGCTTTGTACTCAAACCCACCACTCTCAGGCCTATTTAGGCCAATTCCAGCCAACATAGCCTTTTTTGATAATTCTTTGACAGAGTTGGGGTTTGCGAGTTAGAATAGGAATCAGTTGGCTGATGCAATTGGTTTCAATCCCAGCATCACCCACCCCCAGGTCCTTTGTAAAGCAAGTGCTAATTTAAATAGGATCGTGCATATAATAATCTATTAAGATTGGCGCATCAGATATCAGATCTAATATTCCCTCCCAAGAGGTTGTTAATCAAGAGAATGTAATAGTGATGTGCCCAAACTGTGACCGCTATCTTAATAATTTACATTTTGAATGTATGAAAAACCCGTATCCTTCAAGGGTTACACCTTGACCCTCCCCCGAATTGATGATTACGGAGAATAGTGGATAACACCCGGCTTCAGGGACGCGCCGCTTGCAGCGCGTCCCTTGCAGCGACGAGTTAGGCCAAAACCCACAGTTAAAGCTAAAACCCGAAAAATTGCCCAGACTTCATTTCCAGGTTGCAGCGGAGACCGCTGGCCTTAACTGGTTATTTCTTCCTTGGATCGTCCACCGGGTTAATGTAAGCGATCCCCCACGGGCCAACTCCATGCACTTGGATTACGGTTTCTTTCTCAGTCCAGGCAAACATGCTGTGTCCCGGTTGAAACGCTGCAAAACTTCCGGGTGACAAGGCTACGGCTTTTTCCCGATCAAGTTGATCCCCAGCCCCCATATAGAAAGTTCCAGAGACCACAGTCACGTGTTCTATAGCCGGATGTGTGTGCGGTGCTATCTTGTAATTAGCGGGGAGTTTAAGGCGGAATGTGAAGGGCTCAGCTTTTTTCAAGTCCCCTTCAATCACAGCCATTTGTGCGCCGGGCGGCATTGACGGCGGTCCGTCAGTCCACTTTATATCAGCCGATTTAAGCAAGCTATGTCCAACCTCTTGTGCTTGTTGTGCTTGCACAAAGGGCCAAGCCATCAAGCCCGTCCCGACTGCCGCGATTAATACTATTATTCGATGTGATGTTTTCATTGTCCCCTCCTTACAATCTCAGTAAATATAAAGATAATGCTGATAAGCCTAACATTTAGTTTTAAGCTTATTCCACAGATCAGCAGAATATATGAAACATGGTCGCGTGTCAATACCCTTTTCGTGAAAAACCCATTGAAACAGGGCCATTTATTCGGTATAAGGCTGGTCTTAATTATTAGACTGAATCTGTTCAATTTAGGAACTTGTTATGATTGAGCCCTTCAAAGAGTATCTTCTCTGTGTATCCAAAAAAACGTACTTGGCGTGAAAAGTTCCTGGGGGCAGGAATTTAATTTCAGGCAACGACGTCTAAGATGCCTCACGATGAGTTAGCTTCGACTGTCATAGAATTGTCATAGAACTTGTCAAATGAGATGGAATTAATGTACTACGTGTAATCTATAGAACGCGTTTAATCTGTTGATTCTAGAGGCAAAGCGGGGAAATCAGCCTAAACTCAAGTCCTTATCAAAAACAGCTTTTTCCGTTTCGTAATCAGTAGGTTGGGAGTTCAAGTCTCCCCATCGGCTCCAAAAATATCAAAGGCTCGCGCGTTTTTGCTCTTAGATTTTTACCTCTGATTGATAAGAATTGCCAATCCCATTCATTTTACACAGTGCCACAACTCCATCCCTATAACTTCCCAGAATAAATATGTGCATCGACTGGCTGCCGTATTCTAAAAACCACCTCAAGTAGTCGGGCACTTTGCTCTGATTATTCCAGGGCATTTTCAGGTTGAACACGCAAAGCCGGCTGCAATCTCCCCATCCGCCTTAGGCGGATGCTGGGGAGTCAAGGCGGGCAGGGAAGAATCCTCGCCCTTCTAGGGGAGGGCAGTTTGCTTCCCTGGCCGTGGATAGCAAAACAATGCCTGCCCTGAGCTATTCGGCAGAGAGATAACGAAGATTCTGGATGTCTTCAAGGAGATGCGGGAGGTGGCGCTTTGGATTTAGACGCAGGGGGTTTTTTAGCTTTTGGAGCAGGGGCGACTGACTCAGGCGCGGGCGGCTCCTCCGTTACCCTGTTGCTGGTAAAGGTGTGATTGACTATGGTCCCATCGGGTTGTTTCCAGCCTACAGTGCCGACCATGGCCTCGCCTTTTAGCTCTCCATGCCAGGAGAGGGTGCCTTCGGCATCGCTCGTTTGTGTCGTCTCCCATACTACGAGTCCACCTGCCTTTTCCGTGAGGTTATATCGGGAAGCTATAAACCCTTTTCGTTCAAAGATCATAGTGACAAACTTGCCATCCTTAAAAACGATCCGATCGATGTAAAAAGGAACCTTCTCACCGCTCGGGGTTATTTCGAGGCGCCACTGTGTTCCATCCAATGACCCCCCAGCGAGGGCGAGACTGACCACAAGGGATAAGACTACCAGCCCTGCGAACATGTAAATGAAGCGCATAGACACCTCCTTAAATTCTGCTATTTTGTGATAAGGTGGTCTTCTTAACGTCTGTAAGGATAGCAGCATTTGAGCTATGGGTCAAGCCCTCGAATCAACTCATCTAACATTTTAAATTGTGTTGACAGGGCCTAAAAAGGTGTGAGGACGATTACATAGCCATGACAAAAAATGTCATGGTTTGTAAAACCTTGACATCTCTTTCCCTTGTTTTGATCGGGGTCTTGGGTTAGGCCTTCTTCCCTAATTGAATAAAAAGTTTGAGGATTATTTAAAGTCAATTAAAGGGCATCTTTCTTGAGAAAGTCTGGCATAAGTTTTGCTAGATAAACTTGAGCAAAATCGCTGAGGGCGAAAAAGATTGTTGAGACAGAAGAGAATTCGATCGCCTCAAAGAAGCTCCTTGAGGATGCTCACGATTAGGGAGGTGGCCAACTATCTTTCCTTAAGTGAAAGGACGATCTACCGGCTCATTGAGGATGGTATCCTCCCTGCACTCAAGATTGGAGGTCAGTGGAGGTTTGAAGAGAGGACCCTCGAGGACTGGGTCGCCACCGAAATCAATAACCATAAGAAAAATTGCACCAAAACCCCGCCCCTGTTGGAAGGAGGAGAGGGATGAGCTATTTTCGGCTCTTGGGCTTGGAGAAAGAACCCTTTTCCACCAGTCCGGATCCTGCCTTCTTCTACGAGTCAGCCTCTCATAAGGCTGCCCTCTTAAGACTTATGATCGCCATTAAGTTAAAAAGGGGTCTGAGTCTGATCCTGGGCGATGTGGGGGTGGGAAAGACCACGCTCAGCCGCAAACTCTTTCAGCTCCTTAAAGGGGAGGAAAAGATCTCCTCGCACCTGATCCTAAATCCGATTTATCAATCAGAATCCGAGTTCCAGTCTGCGCTCCTCAAGCAGTTCGGGATTCCCTGCGATTCCTGCTCCCTGCCGGTGGCGGAGGCCATGGAACGGATCGAACGATACCTCTTTGAAAAAGCGGTTGAGGAAGGCGAGACCATTCTTTTGTTGATTGACGAGGCCCAGAGACTGACCCCTTCCTCCTTGGAGCTTTTGAGAACCCTCCTCAATTATGAGACAAATGAATACAAGCTCTTGCAACTCATTTTGATGGGGCAGATGGAGCTCCTTCCCTTGGTCAGAAGGATGAAGAACTTCTGGGATCGGATTAGCCTGCGGTATGTGATCAATCCTTTTGATGAGGAGGAGACACGTCAGATGATTTCTTTCCGTCTCCAGAAGGCGGGCTATACTGGCTCAACCGATCTCTTCACCAAGGAGGCGATCCATGAGATCTACCATTTTACCCAGGGATATCCCCGGCGTATCACGACCCTCTGTCATGATGCACTGGAGCAATTGGTGATGTTGGGCAAAGACGTGGTGGATGAAGCGATCATGCACCGGCTGATTAAAGAAGAGAGCCGATTGGTGAGCCAGAATGTCCCGGACTGAAATAATGGGTGCAAACCTAACACCAGAAGAGCGACTGTTGAGGGTCATCGAGTCCGGAGGAGAAGACGGGAGGGTGCCCCTCGGGATGATCCATTCCTGGTCGGCTGTGCTGAAATCATACAAGCAGATGACCGGGAAGATGGTTCGTGCCCAGTTTGGCGCCGACTGGATCTATCACAGGCTCAGCCTTAAGCGGCTTAATCAGGGTCTACTCATCCTTTTCTTCCTATCCGGAACCTGGTTGGCTTATGATATCAAACGAGTCAACCCCCACATCGAGGACCTTACCGCTCAGGCTTTAGTACCGATTCCTTCTGCGGAGCAGGAGGAGCCTTCCCCCAGCTTGAAGCCTATTACAGCGTATGTGGAAGAAGTAAAAAAGCGGGATCTCTTTAGCCCTGCATCTCCTCCACGATTGGCCCAACCAAAAGTGCAAAAGGCGCAAAAGACAGAACCCGTAAAGGCTCAGGCGCCTCCTCCTCCGACTCCTTTAGAGATTTTGCGACAGAAAGCAGTAGCGCTAAAACTGGTGGGAACTTCGTTTGGACAGACCCCGATTGCCATCCTTGAGGATACGTCCACGCGAAAAACCTATTTTCTCAAGGTAGGGGACTTTATCAATCAAATGCAGCTGGAGAGTATCACGGAGGGGAGGGCTATCCTGAGCTATCAAGGGGCAAGATATGAACTGTTCTAAACCTTTTGCAGGTCATGGGCTCTGGGTGCTGATCCTGGGCCTTAGCCTTGTGGTTCATGGACAGCCCCTCTCATGGGCACAGGGGGAACAGGGAGTCTTCGTCCCGCTACCAGGGCTATCAAAGAAGATCTCCGTTGACTTTAGGCAGATCGATGTCTTGGAAGCCCTCCGGTTTTTGTCCGTGCAGGGTGATATGAACATTGTGCCGACTAAAAATGTGGGTGGCCGGCTCACACTCACTTTGACCGATGTGACCATCAAGGATGTATTGGATGTCATCATGTTGACTAATGAGCTGGCTTATATCCAGCAAGGCAAAATCATCCATGTGATGTCGGGTCAGGAATACGAGCGTCTCTTTGGGACACCGTTTTCCGATCTGCGCCAGGTGAGACAGGTACAGATTAACTATGCCAACGCAACTGATGTGGCTGCCGTTCTGGGTAATATCAAATCGGCTGTTGGAAAGGTCATCGCTGATCCCCAAACAGGTACTATGATCCTCATCGATGTTCCAGAAAAGCTTGAGCAGATGGTCGATACGGTGCGAAACATTGATCTTGCCGCTCAGCCATGGGAAACCCAGATCTTCGAGCTCAAATATGCAAAGGTCGATGGGCTCAAGGAGGAGGTGGAGAAAGTGCTGACCCCCAAGGTCGGGGCACTACGGCTGGATAAGCGCAGCAATACCCTGGCCGTGACAGATCTTCCTCTTCGGATGCGAGAGATCCGCAAGGTGATTGAGGCCTTTGATCGAAAGACCCGCCAGGTTGTCATTGAGGCCAAGGTCATCCAGGTGCGCCTCGGTGATCAAATACAGCTTGGAATTAATTGGGAGGCCGTATTTAAAGGGCTCAAGGTGATGAATGTAGTGGGTAGCTTTCCGGTTATCCCTCCGCTCGCCACATCCGGTAAGCTGACCTTGGGCACCATCGCCGAAGACAACTTTACTGCAGCGTTCGAATTCCTACAGACCTTAGGAACAACAGACCTTCTCTCCACTCCTCAGATCGCGGTGGTCGAAAATGAAGAGGCCAAGATTCTGGTCGGTACACGCGAGGCCTTCGTCACCTCCGTGGTGACGCAAACTGCCAACGCCAGTACCACTGCGGAGCAACTCACATTTATCGATGTAGGGATCCAACTCAAGGTGACTCCCACCATTAATCAAGAGGGATACGTCACCATGAAGATCAGGCCTGAGGTCAGCTCCGTGGTCCGGACCCTCACCACCTCCCTGGGTAATCAAGTGCCTATCGTGGAGACCTCGACGGCGGAGACCACTGTCATGGTCAAGGATGGCAACACCATTGTCATTGCCGGGCTCATAAGAGATACGACGGTCAAAACAGAGAAGAGGGTGCCGATACTGGGCAGCATTCCCCTTTTGGGATTCGCCTTCCGTTCCAGGGATGAGAATGTCGTCAGGGCCGAGTTTGTCTTCTTTCTCACACCGTCCATTGTCACGGGAGAAGAGTCCATTGCCACTGTGGTTTCCCCGTCGGCGAAAAAAGCGGAGGAGAAGCCGGTACTGGGTATCTTAAAAGGGCTTAATAGTGTGCTGGGCCGCATGCGCGGCATCGTAGAAGAAGCAGATACGGATATCCCTAACCCTAATGGAGAAGAGTGATGCAACAGGCCAGAGAGACAATACGCCCTGGGTGGAGGTGGGTCCTGATCGCGTTCATCGGCCTTCAGGGAATTGGGCTTCCGGGGCTCAGAATTGTGGATGGGGGCCCACCCTTAGGTCTGGCCCAGGAGACTGTGTCGTCCTCGGAGGAAACCGGGATACCTCTGGAGGATTACAAGGCCCTAAAGGCCCAGTCTGAGACCCTGATGGAGACGGTCAAGGGTCTTCAGGAGGAACGGCGCAGGCTCGTGGAGGAGAGTGAGGCCCTGCGCAAGGAACAGACCCCAGCGATTGCTAAAGTGGAAGAGTTAAGGCAGGCTTTGGCAGATTCCGAGGCCAAGCGTACCCGCCTGGAGTTGGCCCACCAGCAGTCAGAGCAAGCCTATCGCGAAGGGCAGGCCAAACTCGAGGAGGCTTATCAAGAGAACAAGGCCTTGCAGATGGCCCTGGAGGCCTCCGAGCAGGTCAAACAGAAGCTGAGAGACTCGTTGGTGGCGCTGGAGACCGAGAAGGCTGTGATACAGGGGAAGGCCAAAGACCCTCAATCCCAGGGGCAGACCCTTGATCAGGGGCGGCTCCAGCTAAGGGCACTCATGAAGGAGATGGAGGAGCTTCAGCAAAAATTACAGGATGCCATCGCCCTCGAAGAAGATAGGCCAGGGCCATCTTCTGGGACTATGCCGGCACGATAAGCGATAAAATCGGCCATGGGATCTAGATCTATGCAGGAAGTGAGAAGAAGTGGATCCCAGCCAAGGAGGGGAGGATGAAGAAATGGCTGATCATCGGGGTTATGAGCCTGATCGTCAGCGGGGTTCTGACCAACTTAGGCGGTGGGCGGTTCCTGACCTTGGGTCTGGCGCAGCAGAGTGATCCGTTCTTGGAAGAGACGGAGAGACTTCTGGTTCAGTACGAGGCCCTGAAGGCGAAATCCCTGGCTCTCATCGAGACCGTAAAAAGTCTCCAAGAGGTCCGAGACAGGCTCCTTGCAAAAGAGAAGGCATCAAAGGAGGCACTGGACCGCTCAGATAAAGCAAGGCAAGAATTGGAGACGCAATACCATGCCCTCCTGGATTCGGTGAAGAATCTCCCATCAGGCCAAGGCAGCGCCATGACGGAACAAACCATGGATCAGGAGACGTCTACAGCCATGGGGCGTCGGCTGGAGGCATTGCAGCGCAGGCAGGCCAAGCTAGAATCGGAACTTAAAGAGTCACAGGAGGCCTATCGTACGGAAAAGGCCAAAGTTAAGGAGACCTCTAAGAATCTTAAGAAGGTCCAGAAGGCCCTGGAGGCTTCCGAAAAGGATAATATTGAGCTACAGCTCGATGTGGTGGAGATGAATAGTCTCTCACGAGAATCTAGGATTGCCTTCCATTACGATCTGGGCCGCTTGTATACCAGGCACGGGGAATATGATGCGGCCATTGCAGAGTTTCAAGAGACACTTGAACTGGAGCCGAATTTTGCAGAATCCTACCTGTGGCTGGGTAAGATCTACAGGGAAAGTTTAGGGAGGGCTGATCTGGCCTCCCATTATTTTCGCCGTTACGTGGCGCTTAGGCCGAGGGGAGGGAACAGTGAACAGATCAAAGGATGGCTCACCAAAACCCAAAGAGAGATGGATACTAAGAGGGAAACCGGGAAGTGGGGAGCTGGGTTCTTCCAAAATTTAAGGCGCATCTTTTTTTAGGTCGCTATTAAGTCGATTTTTACAGGATCGACAAGATTAAACTGCGCGCAAGGGCAGGGCACAATGCCGTGAGCCCAAAGTGAGCTTGGGTTGTCTGGCTGCAGAACCCTGTGATCCGATTCTGCCCTGCCCTGATGAGCAGGGCTTTTTAATGGGCCATTGCTAAAGACCCTATGATGCAACTCACACGAATTGTCATATTCCTTCTGGCCCTATTAAATCCATGGACTGCCTTTGGGCAGAGTCAGGAGATGGCTCGCAATGAGTTAAAGAACCAAAATATCCCATGGAGTACAGGTGAATTTATACACCGTGCAGAGCAGGGTGACACAACGACGGTTGAGTTGTTTTTGTCCGCCGGCGTGGACCCGAACGCAAAAAACCAAGAGAGAAGGACCGCCTTGATCCTGGCAGCCGGAAAAGGCTATACCGCCGCTGTCCAGGCGTTGCTCAACAAAGGGGCGGAGGTGAATGTGAAGGACAAGGGGGGTCGGACGGCCTTAATGGAGGCAGCGAAGGGAGGCTACCCTGTGACTTCCCAGGTCCTGCTCAACAAAGGGGCGGAGGTGAATGTGAAGGACAAGGGGGGTCGGACGGCCCTGGTGGAGGCCGCGAAGGGAGGA
>DATECO010000018.1:0-2074 GCA_035286865.1 Nitrospiria bacterium
CCAAGGAAGAGACTCTACAAAATCAAAGGATTGAAAAACCTGGGGGCTTGCCCAGGACAGCCACTATGATGAGGAAGGAAATGTTTAAGGTCCATGATGAGAAAAGGACAACTCCCTCTTACCGGACCCTTTACGAAGAGGGGATCCTGTCAGAGCGCATCCATGTGGCCCAGGAAGTCCTAAAGGAGTGTACTGTCTGTCCCCGGGTCTGCCGGGTCAATCGGTTTAAAGGCCCATTCGGCAAATGCCGTACAAACGCCCTCCCCGTCGTCTCGGCCTATCATCCCCACTTTGGGGAAGAGGCGCCACTCGTGGGCCGATCTGGTTCGGGGACGATCTTCTTCACCTCCTGCAGCCTGCGTTGTGTTTTCTGCCAGAATTGGGAGATCAGCCATCTCATGATCGGGACCGAAATCTCTCACTTTCGATTAGGCGAGATGATGGTTGAACTTCAATCTATGGGTTGCCACAACATTAATCTGGTAACTCCCACCCATATGGTCCCCCAGATTCTGAGCGCTCTGCCCTATGCCATTGAAATGGGCCTCTCCATTCCCCTCGTTTTCAATACCGGTGGCTATGACCGGGTGGCGACTCTAAAGCTCCTTGATGGGATTATCGATATCTATATGCCCGATATTAAATACATGGATCCGGTCTTCGCCAAGAAATATTCCGGCGCGGAGGACTATCCTCAGGTCGTCCGGGAAGCGGTGAAGGAAATGCACCGGCAGGTGGGAGATCTGGTGATAGAGAATGGATTGGCGATCCAAGGTCTCCTGGTCCGGCATCTGGTCATGCCAGGCGGCGTGGCCGGTACCCGAAACGTCATGCGATTTCTGGCCCAGGAGATCTCGCCCAATACCTATGTCAATTTGATGGATCAATACTATCCTTACGGGAGAGCAGATCGTTATCCGGAGATTGCCCGTCCCATCACAGCGGAGGAGTTCCAAGAGGCCCTGGAGATCACTCTACAAGAGGGGATCCATCGGCTAGATTCCGATGTGGGCAGGCGTTTCCGACTTCTAAAGCCGTTGATATGACCCCAGGAAATCAGGCAAATGGCGGGACTACAAGCTGGGGGGGGCAGCCAAGACTAGAAATAGCACCTCCATGGAGGTCTGTGGGTGATGGACGAAATTCTCATCCAGGAAGGCAAGGGTCTTACTGCCGCTGAGATGGACGTGGAGATTGTGGAGCGGAAGGGGCTGGGACACCCGGATACCATCTGTGACGCCGTCATGGAGCAGGTTTCTGTGGCCCTTTCCCGGGAGTATTTGGAACGGTTTGGCACCATCCTCCACTACAACTGTGATAAGGCCCTGCTGGTGGCAGGCCGAGTCGAGCGGCGGTTTGGAGGGGGCAAGGTGCTGGAACCCATGCGCCTGGTCATTGGGGATAGGGCCACTTGCGAATTCGGAAAAGAACATCTCGATATCTCCAAGATCGCTGTGGATGCCGCAAAGTTGTGGTTTCGTGAAAACCTCTCCCGTATCGATCCGCACCGCCATCTGCATTACCAGGTAGAGCTCAAGCCTGGCTCTGAAGAGCTGACAGGACTCTTTCAGAGGACCAATGGCATCATGGGGGCGAATGACACCTCCGCCGCCGTAGGCTACGCCCCCTTAAGTGAGACTGAAAGGCTGGTGCTGGAGACCGAGCGCCATCTCAATTCTCGTAACTTTAAGGCTCGCTTTCCTGAAACCGGGGAGGATGTGAAAGTGATGGGCGTTCGTACAAAAGGCCGTTTGGCACTGACTGTTTCCATGCCCATTCTGGATCAATACATAGAAAGTGAGGCGGATTACTTTCGGCGCAAGAAGGCGGTACAGGAGGCCATCACAGACCATCTCAAGAACCGCCTGGAGACCCTAAAGGAATCAACGGTTAGCCTCAATACGCTGGATCGCCCGGGGACGGGCATGGCCGGAATCTATCTCTCGGTCTTGGGTACCTCGGCGGAGGATGGGGACTCTGGAGAGGTTGGCCGGGGGAACCAAGTCAATGGTATCATTCCCCTGAATCGGCCGCGCAGCTCAGAGGCCGCTGCAGGAAAAAATCCCGTCAGCCA
>DATECO010000019.1:0-7337 GCA_035286865.1 Nitrospiria bacterium
AAACCCTGGCCATCCTCAAGGAAGAAAAGGCGGATGAAGTGGGCGGGGTGTTCCATTGCTACACAGGCGATCTGGCCACGGCACAGGCGGCCATCGCCATGAATTTTTTCATCTCCTTTTCGGGCATCCTCACCTTCCCGAAGGCCACAGACCTGCAAGCTGTCGCTCGTGAAATTCCTATGGAGCACATTCTCATCGAGACCGACTGCCCCTATCTCGCCCCTGTCCCCCACCGGGGCAAAAGAAATGAGCCAGCCTACGTTCGCCACGTGGCCGAGAAGCTGGCCCAGATCAAAGGGCTCCCGTGTGAGGAAATAATCGACCTCACCACGAAAAATGCCCGCAATCTCTTCAAGAAGATGGCCTGAGGCCAATTTGTCCCAATCCTGACCCTTCCTCATGGCCGCGTTTTTTCTATCAGAGTTTTTTCAGCTTGGCAATCCGCTTACGCTCTTTCTTGGAGCGCCGAAAGGGATTACCTTTCTTAGCACCAAACAGAGGACGGTCTGTTAGATCTTCTTCCCCCTCATCCTTTCCCCCCACCCCTGGGAGTTCTCCACCGGATAGGACGGCATTCAGCCTGGCCTCAAATTCCCCCGAAAAGATGGCGGTGCCTCCAGAGGCCAAGGCAGCGTTCTGGACCTCCCGATCGGAGGTCACCACGACGCAGGCACTCCCCATCTCGCGGGCCAGGCGTGCGATGACGGCATCCGCCTGCTCACCTCGTCGAGAATAGATAACAGTAATCCCGCCCACGCGCTCCTTATGCTCGACCTCCCAACCCTCCCGCCAGCCATCGAAGACAACTGTGACGGGGTAGCCTTTTAGCCGGTGATAACGTGAGAGATCGGCCAGGAGTTTCTTTCGTTTGGCATCAAGGTCTCCCCGAAGGCCTTTTTGCCTACCGATAAAATTGTACCCGTCAATCAGCATATGCATGATACAGCATTTTACGAGAATCACAGGGTTTGTGCAACCAGCCCCAGGAACTTGCACATCCCCAGTTTTAAAACATACCTGAATGTGATAGGCAGGGCTCGGGCCGGGGGCGGTGACGCGGCCGTGTCGCAGGCCGCACCATCGATGGTTCCGATGCTGGAGCGGCCGAGAATCGAGGGACGGCGAGCACCGTAAGCACAGCCGAGCCCGTGCCGAGGAACCGGCCCTGGCCTGAGCCTCCAACATCAGGCCGCATAGAAAACTGGGGGTGGGCAGGGTACTAGGAAGATTAAGACCCTAGGCCGCCTTGAGATTTCCAAGATGATATGTCAGAATGTAGCGTGCTGAGATCCTCTTAGTATGCTGGGATAATGGCTGTCATTTTAAGAAATAAAATGAGTATCTGGCCACTAGGCCTAATCAGTGGTCTCTTGTGGATAGTCACGGCCTGCCAGACCGTCCCTCTCACCGGGAGGAGCCAGCTCATCCTAATCTCCGAACAGCAGGAACTGGCCCTTGGCCTTCAGTCCTACCAGAAGGTTTTGAAGGAATCCAAGCTCAGCCAGGATCCCAAGATCAATGAGATGGTCAAGAGGGTGGGGATGAAACTGGCCCAGGTGGCTGATCGACCTGACTATCAGTGGGAATTCAAGGTCATCGAGGACGATAAGACCGTCAATGCCTTTGCCCTTCCGGGAGGGAAGGTGGCAGTCTATACAGGCCTATTGCCCATTACCCAGGATGAGGCCGGACTGGCCGTGGTACTTTCCCATGAGATCGGCCATGCCATCGCACGACACGGCGCCGAAAGACTCTCCACCCAGGAGCTGGTCCAAATTGGAGAGATAGGGCTCATTGTGGCCCTGGGCGGAAAAGACCCCCAGACGGTTAAGGCCATTGATGCGGCATACGGGATTGGTGCAGGCGTGGGGGTGATCCTTCCTTACAGTCGTAAACACGAATCCGAGGCGGACCATATCGGGCTAATCCTCATGGCCAAGGCCGAATACGACCCACAAACCGCCGTGGAATTCTGGCAGAGGATGCTCCAGGCGAAGCAAGAAAAGAAGGCCCCTCCCGAATTTCTCTCAACACACCCCAGTGATGAGCGCCGGATCCGGCAGATCCGCGAATGGCTCCCCGAGGTCGAAAAATATCAGCCAGCTCTCGCCCCTGGCCCCCAGTGATTGTGTTTAAGAACTGATCGAGGCATAGCTACGTCAATCTATGATTGAATCCTTTGGAATATTAGAGGTTCCTACAAAAATCCAATTCGTCATTCCCGAATGGTTTTACCTGTCCGTCCCCTGCCTGCCGGTCAGGCTGGGGCAGGCGGGTCGGGAATCCAGAATTCAAAAATCAATATCTTATGGATTCCCGCTTTCGCGGGAATGACAATCCATTGTGGAGTTTGACGTGGCCGTGATGATAGAGGCTTCGTTATTGTGGTTTACCCTGAGGGGTGATACAATACCGGCAAATCTGGCAGGAGGAAGACCCGTATGAATAAGACCAACCGGAACCTCTGGACGGCCTTCATTGGAGAGGCAAAGGCCAACCGGATGTACACGGCCTATGCCATCAAGGCGATGGAGGAGGATCACCCGGAGATCGCCCAGATCTTTCTGGAAGTGGCCGGGGCCGAGACGGCCCATGCACTCAGCCACCTGAAGGCCATGGATGAGGTCAAATCCACTTACGACAATCTCAAGCATGTTGTGGAGAGTGAGAGCTACGAGAGCGGTCGGATGTATCCCAGGATGATCCAGGAGGCCCTGGCCGATGGGAGAACCCAGGCAGCAGAGAGCTTCCGGTTGGCCATGGAGCGAGAGAAATACCACCTCAGTCTTTTCCAAGAGACATTAAGACAACTCGAAAAGAAATTGGCGATCTCTGAAAAGACGGTCCGAACCGCCCAGGAGCTTCCCCATGGCCCAGTGCAGGCCGACCGTCCCTCGCCCGGCGCCGAGGCCAAGGACTTTAAAACGGCGTATCAACCTTCATCCGCCAATGCACTGCGGGAGGTGGGAGGAGAAAAGGCCAGAATCATCATGCTGGAGCGGATCCGGGAGGTTGTGTTTGGGATGCAGGACGGATTAATTTCCACCGTAGCCCTCGTCTCATCGGTCGCGGTCGCCACCACGGAGCGCTATATTGTGATCGTGGCCGGTCTAGCAACTGCGCTGGCGGGTATGATCTCCATGGCAGCGGGCAGCTATCTTTCCTCAAAGGCCGAAAAAGAGCTACACGCCGCCGAGATCGAGAAGGAGGCCCGGGAACTGGAGGAGAAACCGGAGGAGGAGATGGCGGAATTAATCGAGATTTATCAGCGTGAGGGGCTGACACTCGAGGAAGCCGAGAGGCTGGCTGAGCGCATTGCCCAGGATAAACAGTTGTGGCTCAAGACGCTGACCGAAAAGGAATTGGGCCTCTCCCCGGAGATGGCCGAGAGCCCCACCAAGGACGCCATGACGATGGGGGTCTCCTTCATTGCGGGAGCCGCCATTCCCATCCTCCCGTACTTTTTCATCACCTCTAATAACATCGTGATCCCAGTCTCCATCGGGATTACCATTCTCACTCTCTTCGTGGTCGGCGCATTAAAGTCAAAGGTGACCCGCAAAAATCCGGTGCGATCAGGGTTGGAGATCGTGCTGATCGGCACTTTTTCCGCCTTGCTGGGCTATCTCATTGGTAAAATCGCCGTGAGCCTGTACGGAATCCCTATTGCCCCATGAAAAGCATTGAGGTCTTGCAAAGGGCCATCATCCAATGCCGAAACTGTCCCCGCCTGGTGAGCTACCGGGAGCAGATCGCTGAACAAAAGAGACGTCAGTTTATGGATTGGGACTACTGGGGGCGGCCAGTGCCAAGTTTCGGAGATCCACAGGCGAGGCTCCTGCTCATTGGCCTGGCCCCCGCGGCCCACGGCGGCAATCGTACCGGCCGGATCTTCACCGGCGATCGAAGCGGGGATTGGCTCTTTAGGGCCTTGCATGAGTCCGGCTTCGCCAATCAACCCACCTCCATCCAGCGGGGGGATGGCCTTGCGCTCGAAGACTGCTACATCACGGCCATCATTCATTGCGCCCCGCCAGGCAACAAGCCTGCTCGCGAGGAAATCCTCAACTGCCGTGCCTATCTGCTGGAGGAACTCAGGCTCCTCAAGCGGATTCGGGTGGTAGTGAGCTTAGGCCAAATTGCATTCAAGTGCTATCTGGAGACCTGCGAGGAACTGAGATGGCCCCCCCCTTCACCTCGACCAAGGTTTGGCCATGGAAAGGTCTATCCCCTAAATAACGGTGTGACCCTCATCGCATCCTACCACCCCAGCCAGCAAAACACCTTTACCGGCAGGCTAACACGCCGGATGTTTCAGAGCATCTTTACCAAGACCCGCCGGATCTTGGATCAGTAATCATTGCTATTTTTGGCCAAATTTCTTACAATAGCTTTGAGATTGCTTTTTTTCAGCAAACCAAACAGTGAAAGGTAGGGCAATACAATGGCTGCAGCTTATATCCTGCTGAATATTGAATCAGGTAAGGTCGGGAAGGCCCACACCGCCCTTAAGGGCATCAAGGGCGTCAAGGAAGCCCACATCGTGGCAGGGCCCTTTGATATCATCGCCTTTGTAGAAGCCAATGGTCTGGAGCAGTTGAGTCAAAGGGTCCTCATCGAGATTCAGAGTATCTCTGGAGTGCGCAGCACCACCACAGCCATCGTCTTCCAATAATACTCCTCTCTTTTCGTCTAAAATACGGGTTCCTCCTTGAACTGGACCTGTGCATAAGCAGCCAATTGCGGTTCAGCCTCACGGAGGAACTGTTCCACCCGCTCAAAGGCATCCCCCACAAACTCCGTCGGATCCAGGATGAAGTCCAGTTCCTCCCGTGTGATCTCAAGCCCCACCTGACGGAGTTCGATGATCAGGTGATCTTTCATGGGGCTGGGCCATCCCGCTAAGACCGCCTCGGCCGACTCCAGGGTACATTTTTGAATCAGCCGATAGGCCACCTCCCGATCCAATCCCTCTCGCTGAAGATAGAGCAGTAACTTTTCGGTGGTGGCAAAGTCCCCGTAGGTGCGAAGATTATTGACTATCCTGACATCGTTCACCTTTAGTCCAGAAATGACTTTATGTCCCTTGATCAGCATCTGGTCCGTGGCAAGAAAGGCCTCCGGGAGATAGATACGGCGGATGGCCGAATCATTGAGCGTTCTTTCCAGCAGGTTGTTTGAAGCCGCATAGGAGGCCATGGTGTAGTAACCCAGGATAGCTGCTGCCAGAGAACAAATCTGCTCTGAGTCCTTGGGGTTTTTCTTGTGGGCCATCACGCTGGATCCCTTTTGACCCGCCACAAAGGGTTCCTGCGTCTCACCCATGCTCTGGAGGATTCTCTGGTCCGTGAACATCCGGTGAAGGGTCACCGCAAGTTGCTGTAACGCCCCCAGCAGCACCACATCCGTCAGGCGTGAGGCGGTCTGGCCTGAGATTAAGGGGTAAGGCAGGCCCAGATCCTCCATGATCCGCCTTTCAAGCTCTGCGGGGGAAACCTCTTTGGACCCCAGGATCTCTGAAAATCCCGAACTGGTTCCAACGGCCCCCTTGATCCCCTTGCCCTCCACCTGGGTGGTCTCCCACAGGCGAAGAACTTTAAGCAGGTCCTGGCCGTAATTGGACAGACGATAGGAAAAGGGGATGGGCATCGCCGGCTGTAGATGGGTATAGCCCATCCCAACCAGTCTGCGCTCATGAGTCTCACGAACGCGATTCAAAATGGCCCGGATCAGATGGGCCAAACGGGTCTTCACGAGACCCAAGGCCTCACGGAGCATTAAGGCATCTGCATTGTCTTTTATGTCCGCAGCGGCCGCCCCTACGTGCAGAGTCGCACCCGCCTTGCCACATTGGGAGGCAAAGTACTGGAGCTCTGCATCTAGATCATGCTGGCTCACCCGCTCAAGCTTCAGGCTTGCCATCACATCCACCTGATTTGCCTGGGCCTCGATTTTCTGAAATTCCTCGGATGACAAGAGCCCCACATCCCGCTTGGCCCTGGCCAGGGCCAACCAGATACGCCGCCAGCATCTTCGTTTGAAAGCCTCGGAAAAGATCCTTCGCATCTCATGACTGCCATAACGCCAGCTAAATACGGACTGATAACTTTCAAATGGGTCCATGTCCCTCCCCCTATTCACTTCTATGTGGGGGCCCGTGCGGCTACGTAAAGATAAAGTGCCTCCGACCTGCCTGCCGGCAGGCAAGCCCCCACACCCCGCGCTGGGCTGGCGAAGCCAGACCCTCGCTTGTTCCGCCCCATTGTACAGACAATTACCCTAAAACATCAAGGTCAAATCCAAGATGGAGGTGATTTAAGGTGGTATACTTTAATCAAGAAAGGAGTGGGGATGTCATCCCTTCTGGTTCGACAAGCTCACGAAGGCGATAATGAGCAGCTCCTCAAACTCTCCCGCGACTGTCCCGTCCTGGGCCCAATTAGCTTCTACCAGGAACGGGAACCCCGCTTTTTCACCCTCAACGAACTCCAAGGCGAATCTTATCAGGTTTATGTGGTTGAATCGGAGGACGAAATTGTGGGCTCCATCTCATGTGCCCTGCGGTGGACCTACCTTAATAATCAGGAATTCCCCACATGGTATTTGGGGGATCTAAAAATCGCTCCCCGGATGCGGGGAAAAGGGGTTTTGCGGGAATTCGTCACACAGGCATCGCGACTGTTTTGGGAAAAAGGCAAGAAGGCCGACCTGGGTATGAGCCTCATCGTCAAGACCAATCCCGCCTCCAGGGTCCTGACAGGGGTACGGCCCTACATGCCCCACTTTGTTCCGCTTGGAACCATAAGAAACTATGCCATCCACCTGCTTTTTCCGAAAAAAGGAGAGGACCATTATCAGGTCACACGGGCAACAGGAGAGGATACCGAAGCCATGACAGATCTTCTCAAAAGAGCATACATCCAAAAGCAGTTTAGCCCCGTGATTGAGTCCGCCGGATTTTGGAAAAGGGTGGAACAGACACCCGGCCTGGGACTGCATGACTTCTACCTGGCCAAATATCAGGGAAGAATCTTGGGACTGGTCGCCATCTGGGACCAGCAGTCCTTTAAGAAAGTTAAGATCCTGTCATTCAGCCCCTCAGTCAGGCTTTATAGGTCTCTTTACAACCTTTTTGCCCGGGTTCTCGGTTTTCAGCCCATCCCGCCCCCCAGGTCCTTCCTGCCCTATTTCTATCTTACCCATCTGGCCATTGCGGGAGATGACCCCGCGGTTTTTCGCGCCCTGATCAACCGGATCCACAATGATCATCTGCATGGCCCTTATGCCTTTTTCACGATGGGTCTACCGGCGGGAAGCCCATTGGAAAATGCCATGAG
>DATECO010000020.1:0-12101 GCA_035286865.1 Nitrospiria bacterium
CGGGGCTCGCCGACATAGCCTGCCGGGATTCTTTTGACCATCGCAGCAAGTTCTTCTTGTGGCGCGCTGCCGGAATTGATGAAGCCGGGTGAGAGGGCATTGACCGTAATCCCATGGGGCGCCAGGAGGCGGGCTAGCGAACGGGTGAGGATGAGGACACCCACCTTGGAGATGTAATGGGCCGTCAGTTCAGGCTGGGCCACCATCTGGTCCGCATTGGCCATACTGAAATTGACGATCCGGCCCCATTTGCGAACCTTCATGCCAGACGCCACGGCGCGGCTCATGTAGAAGACCGGGTGCAGATTATTATTAAACATGGAATGCCAGCCTTCGATGCTCTCTTCCAAGAGATTGACCCGGTGATAGGGCCCTGCGCAGTTGATCAGGGCATCAATTCGCCCCCACTCCTTTTCTACCTTACGCACCAGTCCCTCGGCCGCCTGAGGGTCAGAAACGTCGGCCTGCTCTGCCATGCCCCGCACGCCTTTATTTAGGATGGCCCCAACTGTCTCGGCAGCCTCTTTCTCGCTCTTTCGATAGCAGATCGCCACAGACCATCCCTCACCCGATAGAGCTTGGGCAATGGCACGGCCTATCCCACGAGCCCCACCCGTAATCAAGGCCACTTTTTCAGTCATTTGGCGCTCCTACTTTTGATTGGGGCCCTTCCACTCAGACGGGCCTTTATCCGGCCCACGGGACTTCAGACTATGGTAGAAACTGGCCACCGTGGCCGCAATCCCAGCAGCCAGCAGCCCCAGACTGACATTGACCAGAAATCCGCTGGACTGGGCAAGGCCATAAATCGCAAGGAAAAACCCTGAAACCAAAAATGCCTTACCCACCAGACGTGTTAATCCAATTTGCCTCAGCATCATTGATCATCCTTTTATCCCAGCTAACGGGGCCTCAGAAATAATTCGATATTGATCCCTACAAATCCGCCAATTGCACTGCCTGTACCTGCCCCGAGACGAACCACCTCAACACCGCCCGCAAGCCACCCCAACAATCCTCCCACCACTGTCCCGACTAGCACGCTCAAGAAAAAGCGGCGTGCCCCCAATTTCCCAACAAAGCCCCCCAGCACACTTCCTGCGACTGTTCCCGCGATAACCACTGCCCAATGGCCCAAATAAAACCCGATCAGGGCACCCGTAACCCCAAAGATGACCATGCCCAGCCCCATATCTGTAGACAGCATGCCCCCCACCTCAGAGTCGGGTTTCATATAAACACCACCGTGCGATTACGGTAAACCAGGATCCGGTCTTCCAGGTGCCAGTGCACCGCCCTGGCAAGCACTGTTTTCTCCAGGTCTTTCCCCTTTCGGACGATATCCGTCAACCTGTCACGGTGTGTCACCCGAATCACGTCTTGTTCGATGATGGGGCCCTGGTCCAGCTTTTCAGTGACATAGTGGGCGGTCGCCCCAATGACCTTCACTCCTCGTTCCAAGGCCTGCTCGTAGGGTTTGCCTCCCACGAACGCAGGCAAAAAGCTGTGATGAATATTGATAATTCCGTTGGGGTACTTCGATAGAAAAGCCCCTGTCAAAATTTGCATATATCGCGCCAAGACAACAAGATCCACTTTATCCTTAAACAGCTTAAGAATTTCATCTCCCTGCTGGTGCTTGGTTTCAGGTGTAACCGGGAAGGAATAAAACTGTATCCCGAAGCCCTCCACCATCTCTTTAAGATCCAGATGATTGCTCACCACAAATGGGATTTCCACCTGAAGTTCGCCCGTCTTCCACCGCCAAAGCAGGTCCACGAGGCAATGCCCCTGCCGCGACACCATGATCGCCATGCGTTTGGTATCCTGCGGATATCTGATCCTCCAGTCCATCTGAAATTCTAGTGCAAGCCTGCCAAACTCCTGCTCCAGCTCCATGCGATGAAGTGACGTGTCGGACAGGTCGAATTCTACCCGTAAGAAGAAGACCCCATCTCTGGGGTCCGTGGTGTACTGGTCCGACTGGAGGATATTGCCGCCCTTAGAGAATATGAAATTTGCAATCCTGGCCACAATCCCCTTACGGTCGGGACATGAGATAAGAAGGATTACCGTGCCAATCCTGTCTGCTGGCATCATCCACCCTTCTCAAAGGATTTTTTGGTGCTATCCAGAAATGTAGCCAGCAGATGGGTAAATTCCATGGGAAAGATAAACTTGGTGGACGGACCGGCACCCAATGCCTTGAGTGCTTCTAAATATTGCAGGCTCATAGTTTTTGCATCCACCCCCTGGGCCACGGCAAAGATCTTTTCCAGGGCCAGCGCAAAGCCCTCGGCCCGCAGGATGGCGGCCTGTCGGTCCCCTTCGGCCTTCAGGATGGCTGATTGTTTCTCTCCTGTCGCAACTTCAATAGTGGCCTGTTTTTGCCCCTCTGCCTCAGTAACCGTGGCACGACGGGTCCGTTCGGCTGACATTTGCCGTGTCATGGCCTCCTGGACATCCTTGGGGACCTTGATCTCCCGTATTTCTACGGTCGTGATTTTTACCCCCCACCGCTGGGTCACCTCGTCCATTTTGACCTGGAGGCGTAAATTGATCTGCTCACGCTTGGCCAGCACATCGTCCAACAGGATATCGCCCACCAGGGCCCGTAGTGTGGTGGTGGCGATCCCCTGCGAGGCACCGTAGAAGTCCTGGACCTGGACCACACTGGCAGTAGGATCGGTCACACGCGAATAGATCAGAAAATCGATGGAGATAGGGGCATTGTCCTTGGTGATGCAGGTCTGCTGGGGAATCTCTAAGAACCGCTCGCGCAAATCTACACGGACGGGAACATCAATGAAGGGAAGAATGATGATGAGTCCGGGTCCCTTGGGTTTTGAGAGGACCCTCCCCAGACGCAGGATCACGATCCGCTGATACTCCGGGACGATCCGGATCATGTACAAAATCAGGAGCAGAGCAATAATACCGCTCAGTATCCACCCCAACGTCATTCCGAAGGCCATGGTCCTCTCCTCACGTAAATTAGGGCATCCCCCAAAATACTCCCTACGCGGTGATATACCCCTGGATCTTGGTCATGAGCTTTGAAAATTCCTCTTCCTTCCCCTCTAACAACTTCGTGACCATCTCGACGGACTTCTTATCTTTGACTCCCAACCCCAGTTCCTGGGCATGCTGGATCTGGCGCTGATCCCAGACCTTCACTTTGCTCACCGGCTCCCATTTCCCGAAGCTCTTGATCAACCCCAGTCCTACCACATCCGCTGCAATGCGGTCACCGCTGGCAATGATCAGGCCTGTCTTCACCGCGGTGCCCTGCCATGGGCCGCCGGCCACCATGCTGGTTGTGGCATCCACAATATTCAGATCCGGATGGGCACAGAGGTTCATTTCGGCGACCACCTCTTCCCACTTGTTCGGGCTAACCCGATAAGGGCGATACCGGGGATGGGTCACTCCCACAAGATTTTTGAGACAGATGGAATAAGTGGCATTGCGGTGGGTCTTCACCACAGGAAGGTTCACAAAGACATCAGCTTCATAAACTGGCCTGGCGACATGGATGCTTCGAACCAGCCGGACCTCCGGAGGCTTCACCTCAATCCAGTCCACGTCATCAAAATCGATCACCTCAGCCCCGGCTTCTACAGCAGCCCTCTCAATCCCCGTCTTCTCTAGATTTTTCTTAGTGGGGAGGGTCATCAGGCCGGACATATCTCCTACGATCACTTTCTTAGCCCCTGCCTCGTACAGAATTTGAACTACGCCTTTCACCACCTCCGGGTTTGTCGTCGTGGGAGGGGGATCTCCAGAAACCACGTTGGGCTTGACCAGGACCGTCTTACCCTTAACCTTTAACTTCTCGATGCCACCGATGAGATCCACACACTCACGGACCATCTTCAGGACATCTTTCCCCCTCACAACCCCCACCAAGGTCTTTCCCTCTCGGACAAAAGGATTGGACTTGGGCCGCTTGAGAGGGCGCAGTTCACCCTCTGGGGCAAAGAGCGAACGGAAAATGGATAAGGGGTTAAACAGAATTGAAGGGAAAAGAAAACCGGCAATCTGGAAAAAGGTTCGACGTGAGGGGTGCATATGTGTCACCAGCAGCGCCGGTTACTTGGCCATTACTTCAATCCCCGTTGATAATCGGTGATGATGGCCTCTGCGTGCTCGGTCTCATCATCATCGATGATCCAGACCTCAGGCCAGGCCTCCATAAAGGGAATCCCACCAGCCAGCCCAGAAAGATGTTCATTTTTCAGAAATGCCTCTATCCCTTCGCTTTCCAGAATACCTCTGATCAAATGGGCTTCTGTAATCGTGGGTGCCGTAAAGACCCGTTTCAAAGCACACCCTCAATATTCTTATGCCTTCGGTCTCTCAATCAATTCGATCTCGTATCTATCCGGGGCATCAATAAAGCAGAATCGGCTCCCTGATGAAGTGGTGGTCGGACCGTCAGTGATCGGGATCCCCTTCTCTTTGAGGTAAGCCATCGTCTTATCGAGATTATCCACTTCAAAGGCCAGGTGCACCAAGTCTTCGGGCACCTGCACCTTCCCGCTTGCCGGAAATGAGCAGAGCTCGATCAGCTCTTCGCTATTCGGAATTTTCAGGAAGGCCAGATCTGACCCGCGGGGAGATCGCTTTCTCTCCGCCACCTCCAGCCCCAGGATATCCCGGTAGAACCGGAGTGTCTCCTCCATATCATTCACCCGCATCCGGGTATGCAACAGTTTCTTGATCATAACTTACCCCTTCAAACTTTACAATACAGAAGAGCAATTTAGCCTGATTCTACAGAAAGTTATGCATTATTGTCAATTTCAAAGCTGGAATGACCCCAGCGACATCCCGCACCGGATGATATTGAAACTTTTCTCAAGGTAGATTAGAATCATGCACAAAGTCATTGAGCCTACACTCGGAGGTCACTATCTATGACAACTCAAGTACGGATACAAACGATCTTTATCTTGACTCTATGCACTACCCTATTCACGGGCTGCGGTTACAATACGCTCCAGGCCATGGATGAGAAGGTCATCGCGGCCTGGTCTGAGGTCCAGAACCAATACCAGCGGCGATACGATCTCATCCCAAACCTGGTAGAGACCGTGAAGGGCTTCGCCCGGCAGGAGGAGACCGTACTGCGGGAGGTGACCGAGGCCCGCTCCCGTGTGGGGCAGATCCAGATCTCCAAGGAACTCATAAATGACCCTAAGGCCTTTGCTCAGTTCCAGGAGGCCCAGGGCCAGCTCTCTGGAGCACTCTCCCGCCTTCTCCTGGTGGTCGAGCGATATCCTGAACTCAAATCCAACCAGAATTTCCTGACACTACAGGCCCAGCTTGAGGGCACCGAAAACCGGATTGCAGTGGCCCGGCGCGATTATATCCAGGCAGTGCAGGAATACAATTCTGCTGTACGCGCCTTCCCTACCAATCTAACGGCAAAGTATCTCCTCGGGCTCAAGGTCCGGGAGAACTTCGCAGCCAGTCCAGGGGTGCAAGAGGCCCCCAAAGTCAAATTTTAAACGATGTCACGCAGACCCCCCTGGATTCTCGCCTTGGCAACTCTTCTGACTTGGCAATTGACCGCGGCGGGATTAACTGCCGCCCTGGAGGTTCCACCTCTCCAAGGGCGGGTCAATGACTTGTCCGGGATCCTCTCAAACATAGACACCGCCCGTTTGGATCAACAACTCGCTGCAATTGAGTCCGAGACCACAAACCAGATTGCAATCCTGATCATACCCAGCTTAGAAGGCAACCCGATCGAAGATTTCAGCATTCGGGTGGCGCGCACCTGGGCATTAGGCCAGAAGAGCAGAAATAACGGGGTGCTGATTCTCATGGCGGTGCAGGAGCGGGAGGTGCGGATCGAGGTGGGCTATGGTCTGGAGGGAGCCTTAACAGACGCCCAGAGCTCTTACATCATTCGAAATATCATGATCCCCGAATTCCGCCAACAACAATATGCCAATGGTCTCTCAAGGGCCGTTGATGCGATCGCCGCAGCGATTGCTGGCGAATTTAGGCCCGAACCCAAGGCGCCGGTCTCGGACTCGGAACCGGATCCGCTGACGGCCCTATTCTTAAGTGTTTTATTGCTAACAATGATCCCAATCTTTATCCGTTCTTTTCAGCCAGTGACCTCCGGTTTTGTGGGTGCTGGCCTGGGATTGCTCAACACCCTTTGGCTTTTCCGCGCTGCATCATTATGGCTCTACCTTCTTTTTGCACTTGTCGGATCCGCCGCCGCCATTCTGTTCTACTACCTCAACCCGGCATCATTCGGCCGCGGTCTAAGGAGAGGGCCCACAGTCTGGTCGGGTGGCACTCGGGGCATCGATCTGGGTGGAACTGGCGGATGGAGAGGATTAGGTGGGGGCGGTTTCTCAGGTGGCGGTGGAAGTTTTGGCGGAGGCGGTGCCTCAGGCCGTTGGTAGGATCCATCAATGAAAGCAGACCAATTCTTTAGTGAAGAGGAAAAGGGGCGGATCCGGGAGTGTGTTCGTCGCGCAGAGGCCCAGACGTCTGGGGAGATTGTCCCCATGGTCATTGAGCGCAGTGCGGACTATACCGGGACCCGTTTAATGGCTGCAATTGCAGGCGCCTTATTGGCCGCTTGCATCTGGCTTATCGCCCGCCCTCTCCTCCACCCGCTCTGGCTTATTGTGGCCGAAGGGGTGGGTTTTTCTGCCATTCTTTTTCTTTTGAGAATCAGCCCCGGGCTACTGCGTCTTATGATTGATAAGTCCGTGATCGAAGACGCCGTAAGACACCGGGCCAGGCTGGCCTTCTTTGACCACGGACTATACAGGACCCGCGACCGCACGGGAGTCCTAATTCTGATCTCGCTGCTTGAGCGACGAGTACACATCCTTGCCGATGAGGGGATTAATCAAAAGGTCCCTCAATCCACGTGGGACAACTTAGTCCAGCACCTGACCGGCGGGATCCAGCGAGGGGAGGCTGCGTCTGCCCTCTGTGAGACCATAGAAATTTGCGGGCAAATTCTGGCAGAACATTTCCCCAGACGCCCTGACGACAGAGACGAACTCGGCGACCAAGTCATCACAGGCGGATCGCCACTGTCATAGGAGTATCTACCTCTGAAGTTTGGTTATCCATAGGTGTGTTCATCTCGTTTGACAAGCTTCAACAAGATGACCTTTTTGCGCCGCTCATCCACATCGTACAGAATCCTGTATGGCCCAACCCGAAGTCGGTATTGGGCGATAAAATGGGATACCAAGACACGACCCTTCAACTTCTTATAGCTCTTTCCCGGTGGACGAGGATTTAGGCTTAAGGAACGAATGGCTTGAGTAATGGCGGTCTGGTAATCTGCAGGTATCTTCCTCAGGACTTTCTCAAACTCGTGTTCAACACGCTCGCTCGGAAAGACTATCTCATAGGACACTCACAGCCCCATTTTCTTGAAAAGCCTTTCCGCGCTGACTGCTTTTCCTGCGGCGTATTCTGACCGCGCCCGGTCAACTTCTTGAAGCAACCTTTGGTCTTTTAATTCATCCAGCATTTCCAGCAGATCCAGCATTTCTTCATAGGGCACCAGGAAAGAAACCGGCTTTCCATGAGACAGGACCAGAGAGGGTGTTTTGGAACGGATCAGGCGAGATAGTTTAGCCTGGGCCTCTCGGACATTAACAGGCCTAGCCTGCCTCAGCAAAGATATTGTAGTCATGTTTGCATTCCCTTCGGTTGCATTGCAGTTGCATATACAATATCAGCTTTATGGGATAAGGTCAAGTGATTTTGGTGGTGACGCAATCGCGCGGGCCGATTCTTACCCAGTGTAGAAAGGCGCTGTTTGATACGTAAAACAATCCATGAGGACTGTTAATTTATTTTAATTTTCAAAGTGTTTGTAGTTGTTTTTGAAAGTTAGTCGGTTTATAATAAAAAGACTTTAATGAAAAGGAGCGGGTAGTATGTCGCAGGGGATAAAAGGTCAGGAGCAGGGGATCGAGCAGTACCGGATTACTAAAGAGCCTTTCTATCTCCCGGTGAAAGACGAGATTCACCTATTCCAGGTGGCCTATAAATCCCGCATCCCTGTGATGCTCAAAGGCCCTACGGGGTGCGGCAAAACCCGGTTTGTGGAACACATGGCCTATCTCCTGAAAGTCCCCTTAATCACCGTGGCCTGCCATGAGGACCTGACCGCTTCCGATCTCGTGGGCCGCTATCTTCTCAAAGGTGAGGAAACCATCTGGGTGGACGGGCCCCTGACACTGGCGGTCAAACACGGCGGCATCTGTTATCTGGATGAGGTGGTGGAGGCCCGCAAGGACACCACCGTGGTGATCCATCCCCTCACAGACGCCAGACGGATCTTGCCGATCGAAAAAAAGAGCCAGATCGTCGAGGCCCTGGATGAATTCATGCTGGTGATTTCCTACAACCCCGGTTATCAGAGTGTGGTGAAGGACCTGAAACAAAGCACCAAGCAGAGATTCCTCGCAATCGAATTTGACTATCCGCCCCACGATCTTGAGGCCCGCATCGTGCAGCAGGAGTCCGGCGTGAAGGAGGAGGTCGCCCGTGCCCTGGTGAAGGTGGGGGAGAAGGTTCGAAACCTCAAAAATCACGGTTTAGAGGAGGGGGTCAGTACCCGGCTCCTGATCTATGCTGCAAACCTGATTCGGGAGGGTGTCGATCCGCACACAGCAGGGGATGTGGCCATTGCCCAGCCTATTACGGATGATACGGACATGCAGAGAAGCATCCGCGAAATCATCACCACCGTTTTTTAATTCTTTCAATGGATCAGAACACCTCCCGAATCGATCAACTCAGGGCCCTGATCGCAGGGTATTCCGAAAAGGCCGCGGCCGTCTATTCAGAGACCGCTCCGGAGGTCCTAACGCTGCTATCCACCCAGGCGGCAAATCGCTGGGTAGAAATGGGGTGCCTGCTGGCTGAGGCATCAGCCGCGGCCGCCGTTAAGTACTTTCGCGAAAGCCCGGAGATCCTCAGGGCCTTCACGGACAGGGCTAATGTCGAGCCAGCTCTAGAGGTCGGCCTCAGGCTCGCCTCTCAGAACTACGGTATCGCCCTGGAGTATTTCAGGCAATGTCCCTCCATCCTCCCTAAGATTGGCCCTCGTGGGCTGTGGGAGTGGGCACGCATCGCAGCCGATCTGGACAGCCAGTCCTCCGCCTTAGGCGGATCAGTCGGATACGGCACAGCGATAGAGTATCTAAAGAGTGGGACGCAGATCCTGGACCATCTTGCCCCTGACCAGCTTTCGAATTGGGCTCAATTGGGCCTCGTGCTTGCCCAGGAGGACCGGAAAAGCAAAGATTTTTTATCCCTGGAATATTTCCGGCTGAGCCCAGAATTGATTGGCCAGGTGGCATCACGAGAGCTTCACCCAGCTTTACTAGAAATAGCCCTCCAGCTCGCCAAAACCTCTTCAAAACTGGCAATGGAGTTTCTCAAGCATAGCCCGGCAATCCTGGCGGTCCTAAATAGGCTACAGATCCAGAATGCCGTCCTGGCGATCGCCAAGACCCTGGCCGAGGTTGCCCCTTCAGTGGTGCCTGAATTTATTGGCCACAGCGTTGAGGCCCTCACCCTCGCGGAGGGTTCGTTAATCCAATTTCAGCAGTGGGCACAGAAGGGAATCGCAATTGCCAGGACCAATCAAGAACGGGCAGGGGCCTATTTCTCACTCAAACTCAAGATCTCCCACGATGTCCTAAGGCAGCTCTCCAAAGGCGTCTATTTACGAGATATCTCCAGGATGCTCAGATTATATGCAGAGGGGCTATGCGGGAAACCTGTGGAAATTAATGTGGGTTCCGGACCCACCGGCCTGCCCACCAAGCCGGAGGGGGCGATCACCCTGCCGGAAAAGATCGCACTTTTTACACAGCCTGAGGACAACTTCCGATTCTATAAGGTCATGACCTTTCATGAGTCAGGTCATCTCGAGTTTGGAAGCTATAAATCCCTCTCACCCCTTATCATAAACGAAATAGAAGATGATATGGAGTTCGGCCTAAAACAGGCGCTGAAGGTCCACTTAGCGGGCACCAATCAGGGGTCTCCGATAGCCGTCCAGGATCTTCTAGGACAATTTCCGGACACCCCCCTGGCCAGGAATCTCTGGACTATTGTAGAGGAAGGGAGAATTGACTATTTGTTGAGGCACGAGTACATGGGGATCCGTAGAGATATGGATTTTGTGATCGACCAGCAGCTCAAGGGACGTCCAACCATTTCTGAGCTTCCTCCAAGACAGGCTATCCTCGAGGCCCTCTTACAGCTTTCTGTCGCTGACACCACCGAGGTCCCTCTGGCGATCGCCGATGAGGTGGCCAAGGCCTATGCTATTCTCAAGACAGTCCAACACCCGAACGCCACAGTAGACGATTCGTTTAAGGCGGCCCATTCACTTTACTTGCTCATTAAGAAATACCTTCAGGGACTAAAGACCGAAGCAGCCACTGACACAGCGGGACCCCAAGCCTCTACGCCCGAAGAGGACTTCCAGGATAACAGGGTGGATATGGGCCATGGCACCCTGGACAATCTGTCCTATCGCAATCCTCTGGATCTTCAATGCACCTCAGGCGGACCAGGACAGCCGGCAAATCCAGAATCTTCCAAAGGGAAGACCCCAACCTCTCTCTTCAAGGAAATTAAAGTACCACAACAATCTGGGGAAACACTTCCTAAAGGGGATAGAATACAAACCCAACCAGCCCTCAGAGACCCTGAGCGATCAGAACCGGGCACTTATTACTACGATGAGTGGGACATCGCCACGGGAGATTACAGGCCCCGGTGGTGCCGCCTCCAAGAGAGAATACCGGAGGATGTCTCCTCAGAGGTCGTGGACCGAATCAAGGGCGAGTATGGGGCAATCATCTCACTACTCAGGCGATACTTTGAATATCTGCGTCCCGAGGCCTTCAAAAAAATAAAGAAACAGCTATATGGCGAGGAAATCGATCTGGAATCGGCAATCGCCTCTTTTACTGAACGGAGGGCGGGGATGTCCCCCTCAGATCGAGTTTATACCCTGCGCCAAAAGAAAACCAGGGATGTCTCGGCGGCCTTCCTGATCGATATGAGCGGTTCCACCAGCAAGCTCATTGGGCATAGCTCCCCGACGACCCACCCTTCACCTCTTGTGGATAACGCCAAGGCCTGGCGGGCAGGCAAGCGGGTAATTGACGTGGAGAAGGAGGGACTCCTGTTGTTGGCAGAGGCCCTGGATGCCATCGGGGACGAATTTGCCATGTTTGGGTTCTCCGGCCATTCCAGAAACCAGGTCAATTTTTATAAGTTTAAGGATTTTGATGAGGCCTTGGCAGACCCGGCCAGGCAAAGAATCGGGGGCATCCAGCCATTCGGCCAGAATCGGGATGGGACGGCAATTCGACATGTGACGGCAAAGCTTTTAGGGCGCCCTGCCAAAATAAAACTCCTCATCCTGCTGAGCGATGGCAAACCCTTGGATGAAGAATATAATGGGGTGCACGCCTTGGAGGATACCCGAATGGCCTTGCGCGAGGCCCGCGCCCGAGGCATACACCCCTTCTGTATCACCGTGGACCGGGATGCCCGTGAATATATACAAGAGATGTACGGAGAGATCAGCTACACGATCATCAGCAATATCTCTGCCCTCCCCCAGAGGCTTCCCCGCATCTACAAGCAGCTCACCAGTTAACCAGGCTAGCTGATCCGACACCTTACCCGAAAGGGTCGCGACAGTGCGAGAATAAGCTTTTAATATTGCGTATGACCCCCAAGTTGCTGTATGATAGGGCAAAATCTGATTTTAAAGGGCGCATTACGGCATGGAATTAGAAAAGTTAGAAAAGCGTATCAGTGACCTCGAAGCGATCGTGGCCGATCAGCGCAAGATTCTGGGGATGCTAGAATCTACTCTATCTCAAGTCAAGACCTCCTTGGAGAAGCTGCAGGTGCGGGCTGATGAGATCCACAAGAAGAGCGTCACCACCTGCGATGATTGCCAAATTGAGTTCGACCTCTTTTCGCACCATTACAGTATTGGATTGTTTGACAATATTGTGTATGTAAAATGTCCCCGATGCAATAAGGCCCTCCCTGTCGATGCA
>DATECO010000021.1:0-6653 GCA_035286865.1 Nitrospiria bacterium
CGGTACGTCGACACCTTGCCCTTGGGAATGGTGGGGGGGTGAGTGAGACTCCTAAACCGGGTGATCCTGCATTTGAAAGGGTACAGAACCTGATTATTGGGGATAACCGTGTGGCTTTGAAAGCCGCTGGGGAGGCGGCCCGGTCCGCTGGATTTAGAACACAGATTCTGACCTCCTTCCTGAAAGGTGAGGCGCGTGAAGTCGCCTGTGTTTTTGGATCGATTGCGCGTGAGATTCATCTAGGAAGGCAGAGGCCTCGCGGCAAGGCCTGCCTCCTGGCCAGCGGAGAAACCACTGTGACGGTCCTGGGAAAAGGTAAGGGTGGACGGTGTCAGGAATTCGTATTGGCTGCAGCGATCGAGATCTCGGGGCTGCCCCGGACGGTAGTGGCCGCTTTCGGGACAGATGGGGCCGATGGTCCTACCGAGGCGGCCGGTGCCTATGCGGACGAAAGCACAGTTAACCAAGCCATCTTAAAGGGCCTGGATCCGGTAAGGTCCCTTCATGATAATGACTCCTTTCCCTTCTTCAAGACACTGAAACATCTCATCATCACCGGTCCTACCTTGACCAATCTCAATGACCTCTATCTCCTGATCACCTATTAGAACGAGAGTCAACTGGAGAAGAATAGTTTCTATACGACGTCGCCCGGTCAAAACATGTTTGACACACCTATCTCTTTCATGTAATATCAATTTCAGCGCACGGCCCAAGGAGTCACCCCGCGAGCATTAATAAGATTCTCCCCCACTTCGGTCTCTCCTCCCTAAAATCAGAAATCGCCCATTTCTAAGAAGGAGGTCTCATGAAAGATATTGCGATCCAGGAGCGGATTCGGTTAATGGAAAAGGAGATGGATCTTCTGGGAGAGTCCATTGAAAGTATGAAGATGGACCTCAGAGAGCAGGTAGCCCGGCTCCGGATAGACCTTGGCACCCTGAAGGCCTTCCTGATGCAGGTGCATCCTGTATTCAAAACAAAGTATCCCAGGATCAAGAAGATGGTCACGGCAAAGGTAGATCCGGACAGGTTAGATTGATAGGGAGCTGGTTTGGTAGCGAGCTGGGAGATTCTTCAATGATCAACGGGATCAGAGCCTTGCAGAGGGAGCAGAGAATGCGGTGATCCGCAAGCCGGCCCCTTTACGGTTTTTATTCCATGTCGCCACGGGTTTGACCCTAGCCTATTTGGTCTACTTTATGGGCAAGGAGGAGGGGGGTCTCCTCATCGGGTCACTTTTTCTGGTCACAGTCTTGATAGAGGCCCTCCGGCTGATGGTTCCAGCTATTAATGGGGTCTTCATGGGCCTGGTTGGCCCGATGTTAAAGGACGTAGAGGTGGGACGTCCCACAGGCGTGGGATACTTTCTTGGAGGGGCACTGACCTGTCTCCTGCTCTTTGATGTGGAGGTGACCCTTGCGAGTCTAGCCATCCTATCGGTAGGTGACCCGGCAGCGGCGGTGGTGGGACAGCGGTGGGGTCGTATCCGGATTGGCAAAAAGAGCCTGGAAGGATTGGCCGCATTTTTTGTGGGTGCCATGGTCAGCGGGATGATTCTCCGTGGCTTCTGGCCAGGACTTTCAATGCCTGTATTTGCCATCGGCGCCCTGACCGGGGCCGTTGTGGAGTGTCTCCCCCTGAAGGTTGATGATAACCTGATACTCCCCCTCGCCGCGGCCCTTGCGATGGAGGTCTCAATCCGCTATCTGTAGTCCCCATTTAAGATCGCCTCTTCACGCCTCGCGACCAATTCCACCTAGCACTTGAGTCCAATATCCCATTCATAGCGAGATCCAGTTTCTCAGGAGCTCATGATTGGGTCGAGTTCCGTGTGGTTAAGCTCCAAGAATCTCTTATAAGCATTCATGATGCGCGACGCATAGGCTTGAGGCAGGCGAGCACAGCGTTTTTGCATCTCGGCAACCCTGGAGGGGCCATAGTTATAGGCAGTCAGTGCGATTTCGAGGTCACCAAACCGATCGTGGAGTAGAGCAAGGTAGTGGGTGCCGAGCTTGATATTCAGATTGGGATTAAAAAGGGTCTTTTTGCCATTCCAGGGGATATTCTTGGCCTTTGCCATGGCACGGCCCGTGGCCGGAAGGATCTGCATCAATCCAATTGCACCGGCGCTGGACTTCGACCAGTTATAAAAGGAGCTTTCAGTCATAATGAGCGCAAGAATCAGTTCGGGATCATAGTTGTATTCTAGACTCTCACGATAGATAAAATTTGCAAGCTGCCTCTCCATGTTAGGAGAAAGCCCGGTTCTAAAGTTCTTTAAGACCAGGTGGATCCTAAGCATCTTTAGATCATCAGGCTCCTCAGACATCTCAGTGCTTATGTCTCGCAGGAAGGAGACAATGGTTTTATAGGAGTGATGATTTTCCCGAGAGGGTCGTAAATCCTTTGGTACAGGAGTGGCCGAGATGAGGAGGCCATTCAGCAGGAAGAGGAACACCCCCCCTTGGAACAAAAGCCTCATCCCCATCTTGGTTTTTTCTAGTCTCTTGTAATTTGCTTTCCCTTTTACGTCTGCCATCTGCGAGCCTCCTTGTCAAAAAAAAACCCACCTTCCCTCGATAAGAGAAGATGGGTCTAAAAAAACGAGAACCACTTCGGCAGCCCCGCCATCCTCTAAACTTTGGTCTTTCTAGGATCGGGTGCTTTGCGCCCCCACCTTACGATGGGTTTGCTCTTATCGGTGGTGATCTATATTTTTGTGAACTCTTTGTAACTAAGGTTAGCAGAGAATAGGATTTTGTCAAGTTGCCGAGGCACCATGTTTCACGGTCGATTCTGCCCTCCCATGACCTCTGCAAATTCGTGTAAGAGTAAAATGAGTTTGCATCGCTAAGTGAAAACAGGTAAACTTCTTTCGTGAAGTGGGTATGGATCATACCGATCGTCATATTATTAATGGTCATAGAGCCCCTGACAGCCGAAGCCGGAAGGACCAGGGTTTATATCAGCATCAGTGTCGGCGGGGCCGTGGTCGTAGGAGGCGCTTTTATTGCCTGGAGCCTTACCTATGGCACCCGTGTCAGTAAGAAGGATCCCAGTCCGAGCCCTCTTCCCTCGCTGGCCTATGCTTTCACAGAATTGCCAGGGCAGACATCCCATCCCGCTTTTGACCGATTCCTTCAAAGCAATTCCAGTGGCAACGAGCCATTGGCGCTTGAAGTGCCACTATTTATCTATCAATGGTAGACTTCCTTTTACTGGTTTTGGTGCTCGAAATAGGGTATAATACTTTAAATTTGGAATAAAGTGAGAAGGAGGGAACAAGCGTGAACGTGCTTAAAACAGGGGTCCTGCTTGCGCTGCTGGCCGGGATCCTGATCGCAGTGGGGGGACTGATCGGTGGGCAGCAGGGCGCGACCTTTGCGCTGATCATGGCGATCATCATGAACTGCGCCGCTTACTGGTTTTCCGATAAAATTGTTCTGGCGATGTACAGGGCGAAGGCGGTTTCGGAGGCAGAGGCACCCGAGCTGCACAGAATCGTGCGGAACCTGGCGCGCAAGGCCGGAATTCCGATGCCCCGGGTTTATAGAATAGATCATCAGACTCCCAACGCATTCGCGACGGGACGCAATCCGGCGCATGCCGCGGTTGCGGTGACAACCGGGATCGAGACGATCCTGAACACGGAAGAACTGGAGGGTGTTCTGGGGCACGAGCTGGCGCACGTGCTTCATCGCGATATCCTCATCAGCACCCTCGCGGCCACGATCGCAGGGGCAATCAGCTACCTCGCCTACTGGGCGCAGTGGGGCCTCATGCTGGGAGGCCGTGATCGTGAGACGAATCCAGTCCAGATGATAGCGGCGATCGTGGCGATCATCGTGGCGCCGATTGCGGCGATGATGGTCCAGTTGGCAATTTCGCGCTCGCGAGAGTACCATGCCGATGAGGGTGGTGCTACCCTGACGAACCCCTTGAGCCTGGCCTCGGCACTGCGCAAACTGGAGGCAGGCAATCGGCAGATTCCACTCGAGGCAAACCCCGGAACGGCCCACCTGTTCATCGTCAATCCGCTGAGTGGGGGCGGACTCGTCAATCTATTCTCGACTCACCCCCCGATCAGGGAGCGGATCGCCCGACTGGAAGCCATGGGCGGTCACCGTCTCCATCGTTAAAGGATCGGTAGAGGCGAGCGATTTTGGACGGTGCCCGCAAAGGTGGCGCTGCGGAGCTCCTCCGACCTGCCGGCTGGCAGGTGCCCCCACACCCCATGCTCGGGCTGGCCAAGCCACACCCTCATTTATCCTTGGCTTAATCATGCATCCCTTCGCAGCTATCACTCCTTTTCTCCACTCCTACTCACAAATCGGGGGAACTCTAACCCAATCTGTCCAAATTTACAGAGTGGTAAATAGAAGGAATCCGAGAATCACTTTATTCGATGCAAATAGTATTAGTTTACAGCGCAATTTGGGGTCATAATTAGGGGACGCGTCTTGCAATCACACATCTTTTTTTCTTGACGGCTGACGGAAAGACAGCTAATCTTGGGTTCATAATGTGAACAGCATCGTATCTTCGCGGGAGTGTAGAGCCATCGGTTCGAAAATAAATTTCCATATGCTGCAGTGGACGGTACTCTTCCTCGCCTCCCAACTTGTTCTCGGCTATTCTGAGCCAGGCCCGCGACCAGCAGCGGCGAAATCGCCCCCGCTATATAATACTGAAAACCCACTCTTCCCCTATCTGGATCCGAAGAAGCTGTTCTTGCATTCAGACGTGGCGCTCATCGTGGAGGGCCGCGAAGGCCGCGTGCTGTACGAAAAGAAGGTGCATGTCCCAAGGCCGATCGCCTCGCTCACCAAATTAATGACCGCCATGGTCATTCTTGACGCCGAGCTGCCGTTGGAGGAGGTGATTACCATTAGCAAGGAGGACCGTGACCGGCTTCTTGGTTCCGGCTCCAAGCTCAGTTTTGGGACACAATTGACACGTCATGACCTGCTTGAAATCGCTCTGGCAGGATCGGAGAATCGGGCGGCCTTGGCCCTGGGGCGTACGTATACCGGAGGCGCCGAGGGCATCATTGCGGCCATGAACGCTAAGGCCAGGGAACTCGGGATGAAGGATACCGTGTTCCGGGATGCCGCGGGTCTGCATCGCGGGAACATTTCCACCGCAGCGGACCTGGTCACCTTGGTGGAAGCTGCCTATCTCTATCCTCTGATCCGTGAGCTGACGACTGTTGGGATGAATTTTGTGACGGATCTTCGGACGGGGTGGAAAATCGGGTTCATGAACACCAACCGCCTCGTCCGAAATGAGCGGTGGAATATCGCTCTCAGTAAAACGGGTTATATCGCTGAATCCGGACATTGTTTGGTGATGTGGGCCGAGATTGCCGATCGCCCGGTCATATTTGTCCTGCTCAATTCGTGGGGCAAATGGAGCAAATACGGCGATGCCAATCGCATCCGAAAATGGCTTGATCGCGCCGATCAGAAAGCCGGAGAAACGATACATGCCGCCGAGGAATCCGCCCAGCTAGATGATCGTTAATCCTTCTCTGACCACTTTTTATAGAATGCAAAATAAATCTGTCCCTCTTGTATTGATAAACGATACGTTTACGGTTACCTTCGCATACGTCTGGCTTCCTCGACACAAGTCTTACAGACATTTCTTGCGGTTGCCGCAAGTACATTAAACATCTGCAATCCTTCTACCCTGTTCGGAAAATCGAAAGTTGCACTTTTGATCCCCATCGGAGTTGCAGGATCAATGGCGAAAATCAGCAAATGCATCTCCCCCATCCGTTCTGTGATTTTGAGTTGCGAATCCTTGAAATCGACCTTTTCACAATGATCAGTTAAAGGATCTTTAATTTTTTTAATCTTCATGCTCCGACCTCCCTTTGACTAGCATATTTGTCTTATTAATTAACCCAACCCTTTCGACCCCTTGGAATTAGGCCCAGGTTCTATCACATCAAAACTTGGGGGACAATCAGAACCGCCCCTGTCTGCCGACAGGCAGACGCAGGCCCCGTTTCAATGGGGGTCCCGTCGATGGGATAAAGCGAGCTATAGTCTTAAAGCGTCAGGCTCAAGCTCAGGATCAGGACCGACACCATAATGTAGAGTAGTACAAAGTATCTGGGGGTTACCACCCAACGATCGATCACAGTGTAAAGGACCACTAGAATGGTTGATACAAGTAAGGCAAACTCCTGCATTAGACAAACCCCTTCATCAGGCTGCTGCTCTTGATTCATTAAACTTTGGAAGCAACGCTTCCCGCTTCTTCTAAAATTTGATTGATCCTTTCATATTTTTGGAGTAATATCCCTACCGTATTATCAGGAACAGCCTTGTATATTAACTTTTAGCAGAATGAATTTTAAGGCGTCAATCCTACCACGGTAGGATTTTTGGTAAAACACCTTCTTCAGGAGGTTTCTTACGCTATGGATCTCCTTCCCTCCAAAGACTACAAAAAGCTCTTAGAAATTATTAATATTGCCTATTCTGTGCCTGACCATGCCACAATGTTTCAGATGGTTTGTGAAAATCTACAGAGAGTGGTCCCCTTTGATGGAGCCGCCTTGATACCACTAGATCCCTCTACTGCTCATTTCTCCTACCGGGGCCATGTTGTGTTCAACAGCCCGGTTAAAACGCTGCCTC
>DATECO010000022.1:0-3765 GCA_035286865.1 Nitrospiria bacterium
AATCGGCCGTATCGATAAGGCCTGTGAGTATTATCGAAAATTCTTAGAAATATCGCCTCCAGATGCGGTGGAAGCGACTAAGGCACAACACGCCAGGGATGTCTTGGATGGATGTGCCGGTAACTAGGGGTCTTTCATTTCCTTCAGGGTAAAGGCCGAGGGATGATGCGCGCTGGGCGTCTTAACCCTTTAACACTGGAGGACTTTTCTGATCCGACGCTGTGGGATATTCCTCTCTAATTGCTGCAGGTGGTGGGGCTGGAGAGACCGAGGTCATCGGGACCTGAACAGGTGGAGCGTGACTCTCCTGGCCGCTGCCTCCATTGCCCCGATAATCCGTAAACACGTCAAACCTCACGCCTGAGATAGGGCGGAGGTGAGTGACACGAAAGAGCAGGTCCTGCATAGACAGCGTTTCCACCTCACGGGCTTCTTTCAGCTTCGGAAGAAAGAAGAAGACCCAAAGGAGGCGCAGGCACCCAGAGATTAGGAATAACAAAGGAAGGTTGGAGATGAAGGTATGCTGAAGAATGCCAAGGCTAAGAGAGGGTGAGAGGAATGTACTTAACCAACTCCCCAGTGATGCCCCAAGGAAGGCCGCGGAGGCATTCATAGTATTATAAATAGCCACTGCCTTGGCCCGTTGGGGGGGAGCCACGGTGTCGAAGACAAAGTTGCCCATACTCAAGACAAAACCCGCCCAGATCAGTCCCCCCATGATTTGAATACTAACAATATACACAAAGTCCGTGGACAAAAGCCACAGCATTGGGAGAAATGGCAGGCCCAATCCTGTAAGGGTCAGTATCCGTTTATTGCCAAATCGGTCAGAAAATCTACCCCAGTAATGCATCGTCAGAAACTGAACCAAAACACTGGTGGCCGAGGCCGCCATGAACTGCAGGTAGGTGAAATGAAGATCCCGGAGCATATAAACGACAAAGAAGGGCGAGGCAATCAGGATCGCAAAATGCATGCCAGCGGTGTAGTAGACAAATGTCATAAAGTTGGAGTGCCGGTGTTGGCGAAAGAAGTCCAGGATTCGGACATCCGAATTTGGGTCTACGCGGTAAATCGGTTCGCTCATCCGCGACAGGTAATAAACAGAGATAAGTCTGGCCGCCAGAACAGCGGAGAAGAGCACAGAGAAGCCGAGCCAGGGGTATGAAGTACGTTCTGCATAATGGAGGATGAGACCGCCGATGCAGAGGGCGATGAATGCAGCGATACTGTTGTATTTACTGCGCAAGCCAAAGTAACTCCCCCGGGTGGCGGTGGGGACCAGGTCCCCCATGAGGCTGTTCCAGGCAGGCGTGGCAAAGTTACCGGCCAGAAAATAGGCCGTGGCACAAAAAATGACCAAGGAGGCTGCATGATTCGGGAATAGAAAGGGAAGCCAAAAAAGTGGAATCCAAACAAGGGCCTGAAGCCCGGCCCCCAGAAGAATGACCTTTTTACGTTTTTGTAGAAGATCGAGGACCTTGACCGAGACAAACTGGAAACACGCCCCTAGCAGTAGAGGGATTGAGGCCAATAGCCCGATCTGGGTATTGCTGGCGTTTAAAAAGATTGCGAATGGACTGATGTAGCTCTCACCGGCACCCTGCTGGATCGAAGCAAAGACACCGTCGCGGATGGAGTAGGAGAGGCTCTGCTGTGGTTCATTCTGTCGGGACCCGGTCATCTTGTATTTATTATACACTAAATCTGCGCAACTCATCTTGCTCAGCGGTGGACCGCGAAATAGCACCATGCCATGAGTGGACGAGGCGCTATTAGTAATGCTAAAATTCATTCATGATGTTTGAGGCATTTCAGCTCATACAGCTAAAGGTTTCCAAAATAATCCAGGAGACCCACGATGTCAAGATCTTCCAGTTGGAGCGAGCGACTGGCTTAGCCACTGCACCGCACGGCCTCCCCCAAAAGGATGACTCGGGGTCTTCAATGCCGTTTGAATTTTATCCCGGTCAATTCCTTGTCCTTTCTTTTGAGATTTTTGACCCGGCGAAAGACCGTATGAGGCGCAAGAACCGGGCTTTTTCTATCTCATCCTCCCCGACAGAGAAAAGCTACGTCGAAATCACAGTGAAGAAAACCGGCCTGGTCAGCACCTATATGCACGAATCCATCAAAGAAGGCGATCTGCTCTTGATAAAAAATCGATCCGGGGAGTTTTACTTTAGGGAGGGCCTGGCTGATGAGGTGGTATTAATTGCCGGAGGGACTGGCATCGCCCCCCTGATGAGCATGATCCGCTACATAACAGAGCGAAAGCTCCCTGTCAAGATGACCTTGCTTTTTAGTAATAAGACCCCTGCAGACATCGTCTTTTACAAGGAGCTCCGGGATATGGAATCCCATAATCCACTCCTAAGGTGCGTCTTCACGATCACACGTCCCGAGGGTTACTCCTGGCAAGGCCCAACCGGCAGGATCAGTCAAGAACTCATAGAGCGATGTGTTCCCAATAGGCAGGCACTCTTCTATATCTGTGGCCCCACACCCATGATCCAGTCCTGCGTGCTGCTGCTCAAGGCTGTGGGGGTGGATCCATCCCGCATCAGACTTGAAAAGTGGGATTAAGGTTTGCTTTGCTGGTCCAGAATCTTTTCGCGATTTTTTTCCAACTGCAAGATGCCATCGGCACGCCCATTGTCTTGGGGGACCAAGGACTGGATCAGGGTAAAGTAGCTCAGGGTGGAGGTCGTGATTAGAATCAGGATTAAAAGCAATCGAAACAGAAGTCTGGGAAGAGATCTTGTCATCGAAGACCTGAAGAGCAGCACATAAAACGTTGCCAAGCTAAAGAAAGCCAGACCGACCCCCAAGATTAGCCTCTCGAGTATGGACATGGCGGTCAAGAAAATTTCAGTCCGGTATTTTTGAAATTGAAACCATCGTTTTAAGGCAGGCCAGGATGGAATGGGGGGGGTAAAGGTTTTGGCAATAAGACGAAACTGATCCACGAGTGAGGGGGGATTTTTATTCAGGGAATCAATGTAGTTGGCTGTGCTTTGGTCAGTGGTCTTTGGGTCGACCTTGCCCAGGGCTCCGGCCGGGAGACTGAGCAGATAAAGACTCCCTAATATGATCAGCACTTGCTTCATGATGTCTTGGAGGTATGCCAAGTTACTTCATTAACTGTAGCAGGCGATGAGCGATTGGTCAAGGAAAGGGGAGCGTGGAAAAGAAAAAGGGACGTTCCCGATTTGTGAGAACGTCCCTTCAGCAGCTAAAGGGGACCAGATTACTTCTTCACGGGTTGTTCCACCGTAATGGAGTTGGCATGTCCCATGTCGTTCACATCGGCCACTACCTTTACACCGACTTTTAGTTCGCCGGTCTTCTTGGTGGTTTTAGGGTCTATGTGAATGGAGTGGACTTTTCCTGCGCTATCCTTCACATCCACCATCTCCCCAGAGATCTTCAGAATTTCACCGGACAGATTCCCATCCATTTTGGCCCCCATCTCACTCCCGGCAAGGCCTATACCGACAAAGGCCACGACCAAGAAGAGACATCCGATCAAGCCTAGGATCTTCTTCATTAATTTCACCCCCTCTCATACTAGTGTAGTAAGTTTATCTTTTAACAGCTTTACTTTTAGGGTGTTAATATACTAGTGTGATAGGGTTTTGTCAAGTTTAGGTCTTAGAAGGTGGGAATCGGCCTTGGGACTGGTATAACCGCTGGCCCTAAAATTTCAAGGTGATTGGTTTTGGTAGGCTGAGACAAAGCGAGGATCAGGCTTTGCCTGTCCGA
>DATECO010000023.1:0-5857 GCA_035286865.1 Nitrospiria bacterium
CCGCCTTTATCCTGGAGGAAGGGTTTCCGATGGGAGACCTCTATCGTATTGTGCTCTCCATGAAACGAGCCTGTGATCAGGCAGGTGTGATCAATGTGACAGGAGATACCAAGGTGGTGAACCGAGGCAAGTGCGATAAGATCTTCATAAATACTTCAGGGATCGGGATCATCGAGCGTCCGGTGCAGATCTCTGCGGAACAGGCACGGCCTGGAGACCTGGTGCTCATTAATGGGGATATCGCAGCCCACGGGGTGGCGATTATGTTGGCCCGTGAGGAACTGGAATATGAGAGGCCGATCCACTCAGATACGGCACCTTTGAACTCCTTGGTCAACGACATGCTGGAGGCAAGCCTCAAGATCCATTGTATGCGGGATTTAACCCGTGGCGGTCTTTCCAGCGCCCTGAACGAGATTGCATCGTCATCCCAAATCGGAATTCGGATCTATGAAGATCACATCCCTATACAAAACGAGGTGAAGGGTGCCTGTGAGATCCTCGGTCTGGACCCCCTTCATGTGGCCAATGAAGGCAAATTAATGGCCATCGTGGCTAAGGAAGATGCAGAGAAAGTCCTGGAAAGCATGAGACAAAACCCCCTGGGGAAAGAGGCTTCCCTCATTGGGGAGGTGGTAGAGGATCACCCAGGTCTCGTGATTATGAAGACGCGGGTCGGGGGTTTCCGGGTGGTGGATATGCTTACGGGTGAACAATTGCCGAGGATTTGTTAAATCTAAAATAAAGCCGATCTCACAGGATAAACTGCAAAGTCAGGGAGACTTACCCTCTGGGAATAATAGAATGCGGTGGCGTCAACCCAATAAAGCGAGAAAGAAAAGGGCCGGCCATGCGATTTGCACAGTTGGGGAGTCTTGCGCTTGTGATCGGTTTTTGTATCGGCCTTTTGACCTTTTCCCCGGGCGACGCCCGGGCTGCTGAGATCCCCACTTCAAAAGACTGTCTGATCTGCCACGGAAACCCGGACCTGAAACGGGAAGCGCCAGCGCCAGGAAGGCCTGAATCGCTCTTTATAGACGAGTCAGGCATGAAGGCCTCAGTCCACGGTCGGGTGGAGTGCGTGACGTGCCATATGGGGGTCGCGGCTCCTCACGAAAAGCTGATCTCGCCCATACCAGGGGTCGATCTGTGCGCTTCATGCCACTCACAGGAGGTTGAGGCCTATCAGGGGAGCAACCATGCCCGCTCCCGCCAGCACGCGGATTCAGAAGCGGCTACCTGCTCAAGCTGCCATGGCGATGTACATGCGATCCTTGCAAAGACAGACCCGCGCTCACCGAGTTATCATCTGAATCTCCCGAGGACTTGTGCCAAGTGTCATGCCAACCCGGAGCTGGCCAGGCGCTATAATCTCCGGGGAGGCAACGTCTATCAGCTCTACATGGACTCCATCCACGGCCGTGCCATCACCCAAAGCGGCCTCCTCGTATCGGCGAACTGTTCAAGCTGCCACGGCGCTCATGACATCCGATCTTCGGAGGACCCGGCCTCCCGGATTCACAAGGCAAACATCCCCCAAACCTGCGGGAGCTGCCATGCTGGGGTCCTCACCGTCTACCGGGAAAGCGTCCACGGCCGACAATTTTCGGCAGGGCTTTTTTCTGCTCCTGTCTGCACGGATTGCCATACGGCTCACGAGATACAGCGGGTTGAGCAGGAGGCCTGGAAGCTGGAAATCGTGAGGGAGTGCGGGACCTGTCACTCCGAATCGCTCCGGACCTTCCGCGACACCTTCCATGGCCAGGTCACCAGTCTGGGCTTCACCCGTGTGGCCCGGTGCTCCGATTGCCACGGTGCCCATGAAATCCAGCCCTCCAGGGATCCCCGCTCCAGGATACATCCCGCCAACCTGGTGTCCACCTGCCAGAAGTGCCACGCGACCGCCAACCTCAACTTCGTTAAGTACGACCCGCATGCGGATCCGGATAACCGGGAACGTAACCCTGTGCTCTACTATGCGGCATGGTTCATGACCTTGCTCCTAGTAGGTGTATTTGTATTCTTTGGCCTTCATACCCTTCTGTGGGGAGTTCGTACGATGGTCGGGAAATGGTCTGGCGAGTTACCCCGATCGCACCCGAAGGAATCCGGCTCCTACTACTTCCGTTTCTCAGCAGGCCAGCGCCTCCTCCACGGCATCCTGATCGTGGGATTCCTCGGCCTGGTAGCCACCGGGATGCCGCTTCTTTACAGCCAGACCGACTGGGCCATCTGGCTGGCCCACACCGTGGGCGGTTTCGGTGTGATGGGATTTCTCCATCGGATCTTTGCCATTGTGCTCTCTCTCCTTTTCGTTTACCATGTGAGCGATATCCTATACCGCGTTGTGATGAAAAAGGAATGGGGTCTTCTCTGGGGGCCCAACTCCCTGGTCCCCCAGCCCCGTGATATTGCGAATCTCTACCGGAACTTTCTGTGGTTCTTCGGTCTGGGACTGCGGCCCAGGTTTGGACGCTTTACCTACTGGGAGAAATTCGATTATTTTGCAGTCTTCTGGGGAATGCCGGTCATCGGGATTACCGGATACATCCTGTGGTTTGCTGAATTCTTTGCCAGGTTTCTCCCCGGGTGGTGGTTTAACATAGCCCAGTTGGTGCATGGCGAGGAGGCCCTGCTGGCGGCGGGCTTTATCTTCACCATTCACTACTTTAACACCCATCTGCGGCCGGAAAAGTTTCCCATGGATCTAGTGATCTTTACGGGGCGGGTGAGCGAAGCCGAGCTTCGGGAGGAACGACCGGAGGAGTATCATCACCTGCTAGAAGAAAAGAGTCTTGACTCGATCAAGGCCGATCCGCCTCCGGTCTGGCTCAGGAACCTCGGCTGGATCGTGGGAGCAACGGCAGTGGCCATCGGGCTCCTCCTGCTTGCCCTGATCCTGATAGCCATCTTCTGGAGAAAGTGAAGAAATCATGGAGCCACCGTCCCCTAATCGAGCATTTGGACTTTTTGGGAATCCGCTTACCCTCCTCGGTGCGGCCCTAGCGCTGGTCAGCCTCTCCGGCATCCTCTTCCTCATTCTGGCCGATCTCTTCGGGGTCCGTGCAAGGCCTTATTTCAGTATTTTCGCCTATATGGTCTTTCCCGCTGTTCTGATCCTCAGCCTTCTGATCATTCCGGTTGGGATGTTTGTAGAAAAATGGCGGAGGCGGGTCTCCGGCGAACCTCCCCCCTTGCCAAGAATTGACCTGAATACACCAGGTCACCGCAGGGCCTTTCTCCTGTTCATCGGGTTTCTGGCCTTCTTTCTCGTCCTCAGCGGCGTGGGAAGCTACCGGGCTTATCAGTTTACCGATTCTGCCACCTTCTGCGGCCAGGTCTGCCACTCGGTGATGAAACCGGAATACACCGCCTACCAGGCCTCTCCCCATGCGAGAGTTCCATGTGCGGAGTGCCATGTGGGTCCGGGGGCCACATGGTATGTCCGGTCCAAGCTCTCGGGCAGCTATCAGGTCTATGCGGTCGCCTTTAACCGCTATCCCCGTCCCATCCCTTCTCCCATTAAACACCTCCGGCCTGCTCAGGAGACCTGTGAGCATTGCCACTGGCCGGAGAAGTTCTGGGGGGAGAGATTCAAGGTCATCACCCATTTCGGTTATGATGAACGGAACACCCCACGGCAGATCCGGATGCTTATCAGAACCGGTGGGGGAAGCCCCACCACAGGACTTACCAGCGGAATCCACTGGCATATGAACATCATGAATGAGATCTGGTATATCGCCACGGATCCCCACCGGCAAGAGATCCCCTGGGTGAGGGTCAAGGATATGCAGGGACGGGTGACGGAGTATCTGGCCAAAGACGCCAGGCTGACCCCTGAAGAGATTATGAATGCAGAGAAGCGCCGGATGGACTGCATCGACTGTCATAATCGGCCGAGCCACATCTTCACGCCTCCAGATCAAGCTGTGGATCAGGCGTTGCTGGCAGCTCGAATCGATCCATCGCTTCCTTTCATCAAGCGAGAGGCGGTAGAGGTATTATCCGAACCATACCCCTCTGCCGAGTCGGCGCAGGAGGGGATTGCGACCGACCTGGACGGTTTCTATTTTACAAATTACCCGCTTCTTTATTCTCAAAGAATAGGCTTGATCAAGGCCGCGATCGCTGAAGTTCAACGGATCTACGAAACCAACTTTTTCCCGGAGATGAAGGTAGACTGGCGGACTCATCCAAACAACCTCGGCCATTTCTTTTATCCGGGATGCTTCCGTTGTCATGATGGCAAACACGTCAGCCCAGAGGGAAAGGTCGTTCAGAAGGATTGTGACACCTGCCACATCATCCTTGGACAGGAGGAGGGTGGGAGAGCCATGGCAGGGGTCGGGGGGCGGCCTTTCCGCCATCCTGTGGACATTGGTGACCTGAAGGAGGTCACCTGCAGCGACTGCCACACTGGAGGCCCAGGTTTCTAATATCTGCGATATAGGATGATATGCCTTTACCGAACCGTCCGTGGACACGTTGAGGCTGGGGCTAGGGAGAGCGACCGTCTCGCAGGCCCCTGCGTCCATGGCTATGATGCTGCAGGGGCCGAGAGCCGAGGAGCGGCGAGGACCGTAACCACAGCCGACTCCGTGTCGCGACCCTAGTCCCAGCCTCAACACAAGGAGGGGGCAGTTACATGATCCGGACGATCTGGAAGAGGCATAGAGGATGATGTGGGCTGGAAAAGAAAGGAGGACGACAGTACGATGGGGTTTGTAACCTTGGGTTGGTTTGGAGTGGTCCTGTTGAGCCTGACAATGTATGCGGTTGTGCCGGCTGCAGGGGCAGAGATCGAAAAAGGAAAGAAGGTGTTTGAGGATAAGCGCTGTGCGATGTGCCACACGATTGGGGGGAAGGGCGGGAAGACTGGTCCGGACCTGTCGGACAGTGGAAACAAGCGTGATGTGGAATGGATGACAAAGTTCCTCAAGGATCCTAAAGGGACAGTCCCGGGAACAAAGCATATGGCCGTTAAGGCCACCGATGAGGAAATTGCTGACCTGGTCTCTTACCTGCTGTCTCTTAAAAAATAAGTAAATTGCCTAAGGGAAGGTTTAAGAACCATGCTGAATAATACTACCCTAGAAGAGCTTAAGCGGATCGCTCTATTTCGGGAGCTGAACGAGAATGAGCTTAGACATCTTGCCGGCGATCTTGAGGAGCTCGAGTATAAGAAAGGGGAATCCATCTACCAGGAAGGTGAGATACCCGGGCTCTTGTATATTATTCAACGAGGGGCGGTAGAGATTACCAAGAAGACCCCCACCGGTCACCGGCAGGTCATTGCCAGGAAAGAGGCGGGTCATTTTTTTGGAGAGCTTTCCTTCTTTGAGAAACGCCGGCATGCGGCCCGGGCCAAGGCCCTGGAGGATACGCGGCTGATCCTGCTCAATAAGTTTGTCTATGACGAACTGGAAAAGGAACAGCCCCTACTGGTTCACAAGCTATTACGAGAGATCATCCTGACAGTGAGCGCCAATCTGGATTCCATGGACGATATGTTCCTCCAGATGATCCATTACGCCTTTTATGGCGGCAAGGCTGGAAAGATAGAGATGCCAGGTGGGGAAGAAGATTGAAAGGTTACTATGGGTAAGCTGCAAAAGCAATATTTCTTAAAGGGGAGGGGTCGAGTCATGGAACAGATTACTATCTGGCTTCAGGCGATGAGACTTCCGTTCCTACAGGCCTCGATTCTGCCGGTGGTCTTGGGTTCGACCCTGGCCTACCGGGATGGGGGCTTCTCCTGGGGTTTGTTTTTGGTCATGGTCGTGGCCATGGGGGCGATTAACATCGGAACAAACCTCACGAATGATTACTATGATCATTTAAGCGGCGCCGATGA
>DATECO010000024.1:0-2192 GCA_035286865.1 Nitrospiria bacterium
TTCATTGAGAAGGCATTTGTAAGGCGAGTAAACCGCCTCACGATTCTCAGGTGCCTTGACACGTTCTGGTAATTGTGATACACGACTAGGACTAGAAAAAGGTTTACAAAGAGCTACGGGGGGAGTTATGCCGAAAGCGGATGCGGTGTTTGAGGGTGGAGGGGTGAAGGGCATTAGCCTTGTGGGGGCCTTGAGCGTGGCCGAGTCTAAGGGATATGTCTGGGAAAATGTGGCCGGGACCTCGGCTGGGGCTATTGTGGCAGCCCTTGTGGCGGCCGGGTATGAGGCCAGTGAACTCAAGAAGATCATTGGGTCTTTGGACTACAATCGCTTCAAGGATAAAGGGATGGTGGACCGAGCCCCGCTATTTGGCCCTCTCATCAGCCTCCTGTCTGAGAAGGGGATCTATGAGGGCAATTTCCTGGAGGACTGGATCAGGGACCTCTTACTACGAAAAGGGATCAGGACATTTGGCGATATGATTCGCCCAGGGGAAAAGGATAAGCGATACAAGTACAGGCTCAATATCATCACCGCCGACCTCACAAATGAGCTTCTGGTGGTATTGCCGACAGGAATAGAAAAGTATGGTGAGAATCCGGACAGGCTGGAGGTGGCGAAGGCCGTTCGGATGAGCATGAGTATCCCTTTCTTCTTTGAACCCGTAAAGTTTCGGGGAAACTACTTTGTAGATGGAGCGATTCTCAGCAATTTCCCGGTCTGGCTGTTCGATTCCCCGGGGTCCCCCGAATGGCCCACCTTCGGATTTAAGCTGATCGAGCCGGAGTATGGTAGGCCTAATCGGATTGAGGGTCCCCTGGATTATCTTAAGTCTCTCGTAACGACGATGATGGATGCCCATGACAAGCTGCATGTAGAGAATAATGATATCGTTCGTACCATTGGGATCTCTACACTCGGCGTCAAGACCACCGAATTTGATATTACCCCCGAACGCACTGAAAAACTTTACCAATCCGGAATATCGGCGGCCAACGATTTTTTTAAGACCTGGAACTTCAAGAAGTATATCCAGGTCCACCGGGCCAAGAAAAATCCGAAATGGATGGCCAAGCTTGAGCAGTTGAGAAGGGTAATGGTAACATAGACCGATCCTGTGTGCCTCAGGCGGATCGGTCGCTTGCTGGGATCATCAAACGTTTTTCGCTTGAAGTGAGTAGGTTGACAGCCAGTGGTCTTTTTTATTATGATAACTTAAACCTAAATAAGGAAGAGAAGATTTATGAAGGTGATTCTGAAAGAAAATGTCGATAAGGTGGGCCGGATGGGGGATCTGGTGGAGGTATCAAACGGTTACGCTCGAAACTATCTAATTCCTAAAAAACTGGCTGCGGCTGCAACCGATAAGAATGTGAGGGCGCTGGAGAATGAAAAACGCCTCATTGCGGAGCGGCAACGCAAGGAGCGCAAGGCCGCCGAAGAGATGGCCCAGCGGATGCGTGAGATGTCCATCACCCTCCCAGTGCAGACAGGAGAGGAACATCCCGAGGAGGGGGCCAAGATGTTTGGTTCGGTGACCAGTAAGGATATTGTAGAGGCCTTGGCCAAGGAAGGTTATACGGTTGATAAACGCAGCGTGCTTCTTGAAAAGCCGATCAAGGAGTTAGGGACATTTATGGTGCCGATCAAGCTCCATCCCGAAGTCTCGGTCGAGATCAGGGTGTGGGTGGTGAAGGGCTAGCCCAATACCCCAGTTCTCCTGCCTGGTTTACCCATGCGAGCTCCACATCCCTGAGATAGACTCCCTGACGCGAGCCTCCCATGACATAGATCACTCCATCCACCCACATGGCCGCACAACCCTCTTTAGGGGTGTTCAGGGGTGTTGCGGATGACCAGGGGCCAAGCGCTCCATCCGCTTGGATCTCTGCATGTTCTACACTGGTCATGTACTGACCATTATATCCGCCCAAAACGAAGATGTGTTTCTCACCAGCCGTGACGGCGGCTAAAAATCTCGCAAACTGAAGGGGAGGGGCTAAGCGCCAGGGTTCAAATTGGCCATCCGGCCCAATCCGGGTCCATTCTGTACTACCCTTACCGCCGCCCAGGCTCTGGATGTGGCCGCCCACCACATAAAGGTGATCACCCCGAAGCGCAGCGCCGTGGATATAACGGTCTGTTGTAAGCAGAGAGTTGACCACCTCCCACCTTCCCAGATCCCCATTCGG
>DATECO010000025.1:0-2200 GCA_035286865.1 Nitrospiria bacterium
CGTCCCGCTCAGCAAGGTATTCCCCCGGGATTGGATCATCCGGTGTACCGAACAGAGTCTGAAGCACCTGTCGACAGAATGCATCGATCTGCAACAGCTCCACGTCTGGTCACCTCACTGGCTTAAAGAACCCGAGTGGTACGAAACTCTTCGGGATGTAAGGGCCCAGGGCAAAGTCCGATTTATCGGGGTCTCAATCAATGACCATGAACCGGATACAGCCCTGGACCTGATCCGTTCTGGATGGGTGGACACCCTCCAGGTGATCTACAACATTTTTGATCAAAGCCCATCACAAAATCTCTTCCCGTTGGCCCAGCAGTACAATATTGGGATTTTGGCGCGTTGTCCTCTCGATGAAGGGAGTCTCAGCGGCCACCTCCGTACCGATACGGTATTTCCCCAGAATGACTGGCGGCACGACTATTTTCGAGGCGATCGCCTTCGAGAAACCGTGGAGAGGGTACAACGGTTAATTTTCTTGATTCGCGATGAGATCCAGACGCTCTCACAGGCTGCCCTGAAGTTCTGCCTTTCCCATCCGGCTGTTTCCACTGTGATTCCCGGTATGCGACGGATCAGCCATGTGGAAGAAAACTGCCTGGTCTCGGATGGTAAACTCCTGACGCTTGAAGAATTAGAGCAACTCAGAGCCCATCAATGGTCAAGAAATTTCTATAATTAGGCAGGCTGCTGAAAAAGCCCATCTGCTTCGTTCTCAGTCCCTCGGAGATCCTCACGTACCAATTGAGTACGCTGCGGTCTCCTCGGTCCCTGCGGCTTTGCATCTGGAGCTTTTTGAGCAGCCTCAAAATGTGGATGGGTTTTCAGTAGACTATTAGCTGAAGGGTTAAAGTGGTTTTGCCTGGAGCAATTCCTTGGGGAGCTGAAACTGGACGTGTTCTTCGATGACGTTGAGTTCTTCTAGGCTTGTTGCCCCCTGATCCTTGAGGAAGGCCACAACCTCCTGCACCAAAATCTCTGGTGCCGAGGCCCCGGCGGTAATTCCCACCCCCTTGATCCCTCGAAGCCATAAGGGGTCAATGTCCTTATAAGACTCGATCAGAAAAGATGGAATGCCGTACTGCTCTCCAAGCTCTCGCAGCCTGTTAGAGTTGGAACTGTTAGGGGCACCGAGTACAAGGAGCAAATCCACCTGTTTTACTAGCTCCTTAACAGCGTTTTGCCGGTTCTGAGTGGCATAGCAGATATCTTCCTCACGGGGTCCCTTGATATTGGGAAAACGCCGATGCAGCGCCTCTACGATATCCAGGCACTCATCCACGCTCAGAGTGGTCTGGGTCACGTAGGAGAGGTACTCGGGTTCCTGTACCACCAGTCTTTCGACATCCTCCACGGAGCTGACCAGATGGAATTTATCCGGGACCTGTCCCAGCGTGCCGACCACCTCCGGATGACCGGCATGACCGATCAGGATAAGCTCATAACCGCGGCTATGGTCCCGATTTACTTCGTGGTGGACCTTGATCACCAGGGGACAGGTCGCATCGATCACCTTGAGCCCCCTTTTTTGTGCACCCTCCCAGACCGATTTGGCCACCCCGTGGGCACTAAAGATCACGGGTACGCTGTCAGGGACTTCATCCAGTTCCTCTACAAACACCGCACCCTTTGCACGAAGGGACTCCACCACATGTCGATTATGCACAATCTCATGGCGGACATAGACCGGCGGCCCATAGGTTTTCAGTGCAAGCTCCACAATCTCGATGGCCCGGTCCACCCCGGCACAAAATCCTCTGGGATTGGCAAGATAGATCTTCATGGGTTTGATTGTCCCCAATTTTTCAGAAAATGTCAATCCAAAAGTGTGTTTCTGAAATGCCGATCAGCTTGTGATCTTCTGCAAGGTATCCCGAACCTTTTGGGTCACCTCTTTTCTGATCTCCGGGACCTCCACCAGATCGATAATATCCCCCTCAGAGACGCTGAGAAATTCGCGGGCCTTTCCCTTGGTCAGCGAGATGAGGTAGTGGTCGCTCGTGGGCCTGGTGGGAATGACGATCTGTACCTGAGGATCCATTTCGTGAACTAGATCAATAAATGCCTGCTTGCCGGCTTCAACTTCATCATCCATGGTTTCACTCCTCCTTTTCGTTGAGTCGGTTAATTCGGTTTAGTCCGTTAGGTCCGTTACTTCGATTAGGCCCGTTAGGTCTGCCTTGAGAGATGAGAGAGT
>DATECO010000026.1:0-7550 GCA_035286865.1 Nitrospiria bacterium
AATTAAAATAAATTGCCGGTCCGGTTAAGTCCCTTCAGATCATTTTGTCCACAACTTTGCAAAGTTCTTGGACCGCTGAAACAGACTTTTTGAGTTCAAGTTCCTCCAGGGAGTCGAGCCTGATTTCAATGACCTCTTCGACTCCTCCATGACCTATTTTTGCCGGGACTCCGACGAACAGTTTGTCAATCCCATACTCCCCCTCACACAGGGCTGCGCAGGGGAGGATATTCTTCTTATCCAGGAGAATGGCCTCGGACATCTCCACCACCGCTGCGGATGGGGCATAATATGCGCTCCCTGTCTTGAGGAGGTCGACAATCTCCGCCCCGGCTTGCCGGGTCCTCTTCACAATAGCCTCCAGGCGATCCTTAGCGATCAGATCAATGACTGGAATTCCTGACACCGTGGTGTAACGGAGCAGAGGGACCATCGTATCCCCATGTCCTCCGAGGACCATGGCCTGGACATTTCTTACAGAGATGCCAAGATCCATCGCAATAAATGCCCGTAACCGAGCAGACTCCAAGACTCCTGCCATCCCCATTACCCTCTGTTTTGGAAACATGCTTACTTTGTAGGCCACATACGTCATGGCATCCAATGGATTTGAGACTACCAGTAAGATGGCTTTCGGGGAGGTGCGGGCCACTTGTTGTGTCACACTCTTCACGATATTGGCGTTAACCTTCAAGAGATCATCACGAGTCATCCACGGTTTTCTGGGGACTCCTGAGGTGATAATCACGAGGTCTGAGCCGGTGGTGTCCTCATAGCTGCTCGTCCCGATAATCTTAGAATCATACTCATAAAGAGGGGCTGTCTCAGACAAGTCCAGGGCCTTCCCCTGAGCCATGCCTGTATTGATATCCAGCAGTACAATATCGGCCAACGCCTTTTCCACAAGGCGTTGGGCCGTGGTCCCGCCTACATTTCCAGCACCGATAATGGTCACTTTACGCCGTTTCATCATCTTCTTTTTCCCCCCTCGTCCGAGGGTTAGTTTATGATTCTATCCACAAGTAATATATTAGCGAATTATCAGAATCTGTCAAGGCAATCAGAAGACCGTCTTTCCGGTAAAGTTAAACTCGCGGACCTTCATGGGCGGTAACACCATGCACCCAAAATGCTCCTCCCCAGAAGCCCGAACGGGCCGACCCATCATCTCCACCTTCTTGAGCATTTCCACAAGCCCCTGATTAAATCTCAGGTTTTTGACACCATGCTGTACGCGCCCCTCTTCGATGTAAAATGTGCCATCACGGGTCATCCCGGTCAGAATCTTCTGTGTGGGATCCACCTCCCGTATATACCAGAACCGGGTGATGAGGAGGCCCCGCTCAGTAGAGGCGATCATCTCATCCAGGGTGGACTCCCCGCCTTCCATGATGATATTCATGGGGACTTCACCGGGCTCAAAAAAGAGCCCATGACCTGTGGCCTCCTTTCCAAGCTTCTTGGCTGTGGAGAGGGAATAGACCAAATGCTTGACCACCCCGCGATCCACCAGGATCACCCGTTTTCTCGCCAGTCCGTCCCCATCAAAGGGGAGTCCCATTTGAAGCGGGTGCGATACGTCATCTGCAATCGAGATGTTCTCGCCAAATAGACGGGTCCCCACCTTCTCTGTCAAAAAGCTCTGCTTGAGATGGACCGAAAGCCCCCCGAAGTCACTCAGCATAAAGCACAAAAGGTCCGCCACCGCTGCAGGTTCAAGGATCACGGTATAGGCCCCGGGTTCCAAGTCCTTGGGCCCTTGTCCAAGGGTAGCTTTTTGGATAGCCTTCTCACCCAACTCCTCAAAAGAAAGTTCTCCAATCCCATTTGCTGTGGCCTTGGCCCATCCAGAGCTGTCCTGGGAAAGGACTGTCATGGAAAACTCTGCCTGTGTATGCCGGTCATAGGTAGAAAGACCAGCAGAGTTGGCCATCGCGGTAGTGGTGACTTGATTGGATAGAAAACCTGCTGAGTTCAGGGATCGTGCCTTGACCAGATTTATCGCCTTTTCTACACACTTTGCCCGTTCCCGGGGTGTAAGCTTTACCGTTTCGGGATCAAACCGCCGGAATCGCGAGTACCGCTGTTGGCTCGGCATCCCTGGAAGGTCCTGCTCGGGGGCCAGTTGCGCCAATCGACAGGCTATCTCCACGGCATGACTGATTGCTTCTCGATCCAACCGGTTGGTAGTGGCCTTGGCCGTTCTTCTCCCGAGCACCACACGGACCGTCAGCTGGGCACCCTCCTCGGCCACATTCTGGTGAATTCCATTGTTGGCAAAGCGGGTCAATGCACTGGACCAACTTGAAAGGATGGCCTGGGTCTCTCCGCCTGAGGCGGACGCCTGACTGGAATCCAGGACCAGTTCCAGGATCTCCTGGCATTTGGACCGGTTCAGTTTCATAAAATCTGTTTAGTCCGTTTTGTCGGTTTATTCCGTTATGCCCGTTAAACCTATTAAAACAGTTATATCCCTTGAGCCCGTTTATTTCGTGAACAGAGGCATCGGACTAAACGGAATTAACGGACCCAACGGAAGTAACAATTGACGTACTTTCAGGAATAGGCCATACCCACGTCCACACCCTTAAATCTGGCGGGGGCTGCCCCATGACCTGTCCCGATGACCTGTCCGGGCTGGCCCTTCCCGCAGTTGGGAAGACCCCACAACTGCCAGTCATCCTGGTGGCACACCGCATCACAGGAATTCCAGAATTGTATAGTGATCCCACTATAGCTGGGATTCTTCAACATTCTTGTCTTCTTGCCTTTTTTGATTTCCCAGGCAATTTCAGTCCCAAATTGAAAATTATAGCGTTTATCGTCAATGGACCAGCTCCGGTTGGTCTCCATATAGATGCCATCGGGAGTGTCCGCGATTAGGTCTTCCAGCTTCCAGGTCCCCGGAAGCAGGCTGATGTTGGTCATCCGAATGAGGGGGATGTGATTCCATCCATCCGCACGCATCGTGCCATTGCTCTTTGCCTGACCCACCCTAGCCGCGGTCTCTCGAGACGTGAGGTAGCCCACGAAAAGTCCCTCTCGGATAATGTCCACCTTCTGGGCCCCTACGCCCTCATCATCATATCCGAAGGTCCCCAGGCCAGGGCCATGGCTGAGCCGGGCATCTGCAACAACGTTCACCAGAGAAGAACCATACCTCAGCCGTCCCAGGGTGTCCAGGGTCAAGAAACTGGTCCCGGCATAATTGGCCTCAAACCCCAGCACTCGGTCCAATTCGATGGGGTGGCCGATCGATTCGTGAATTTGAAGGGCCAGCTGTGAACTGTCCAGGATGACTGTGGTGCTCTTGCGAGGGCAAAGATCCGCCTTGTGGAGAGCCACCGCCTCCTCAGCCACCTTAGTCGCATGTTCTAGAAACCGCATCCGCTCGATCACCTCATAGCCGCCGAGCTGGTGCTGCCCCCCAAAGGAATTGGGGTATGAGCGTTTCTGGAGATCCCCATTCTGGAAGGAGTAGGCAGTAAATCCTCCCCCCGTCTGATAAAAAAACTGTTCAATGCAGGAGCCTAGGCTGCTCATGAAGAGCTTTCTGGCATGAACAAATAAGAGAGAAGCCCTGGCGAGGGTCACCCCCTTTATAGCCCTTAAGGTCTCATCCGTCTTCATGAGAAGATCTATTTTCGACTCCAGCGAGGTCTTAAATGGGTCTTTTTCACAGGGAGAATGCCAGGTGTCCACCACACATTCCTCGGGAGCAAGTTTTACCTCACCGGCCTTGACCAGGGCACTTGCCTTGGCCACGGCGACGGCCAGGCGTGTCGTTCTTTCAATCGCCTCATTCGTGACCTCGTGGCATGCTGCAAAGCCCCAGGCGCCATTAAAGATTACACGGATACCCATCCCCACGGAGTCCGCATCCACGAGGCTCTCCACCTCACCATTCCGGGTGGAGATTAACTGTTCCCTGGCCTCGACCAAGCGGGCATCCGCATAGGTCGCCCCCGCAGAACGGGCCATGTCGATCGCCCTCTGCGCAAATACTTTCATAGGATGTCCAGCATCAAATAGCTCCGACCTTCTCCAGGACCTTCCCCACCGATACCATGTGACGGGCCAGCCCCAGATCCTCACAGGTAAACCCCATCGCCAGTCCCACTAGCTGGGGAAGATGCAGGATGGGAAGCCCAAGCCGCTCACCCAACTTCTGTTCAGCCCGCTCTTGATAGAGATCGAGGCTCATATGGCACAAAGGGCAGGGGGTAACCAGACAATCGGCACCCATCTCCTTGGCCTCTGCCAGGTTGGCCCCTGCCATACCCATTGCAATATCTTCCTTCTCAAGGATCACTGGAAAGCCACAACACTTAGTTCGGCCCGAATAATTTACCAGCTCAGCCCCGAGGGCCGAGATGACTGACTCTAGCGAACTGGGATTCACCGGATCATCAAAACCCAGATCCCAGGAAGGTCTCAGGATATAACAGCCATAAAAAGGCGCTACACGAAGACCATTAAGCGGCCGGACGACATACTGCTTCAAGCGATTTAATCCGACTTCCTTCACCAGGATCCAGAGGAGATGTTTGACCTGTGACGTTCCAAAGTACTTTCGGTGATCCATGGCTAAGAGTGCATTGACTCGATCCATCCGCCCCACTTCCTCCTTAAGCTGTTTTTGAGCGCTAGACATCACTCCCTGACAGGTGCCACAGATTGTCATCACATTCAGCCCCATGGCCTCCGCCATCGAAAAGGTCCTCGCGTTGATGGCCAGGCTCAGTTCCGGATCTCCCTCCCGGATCACACCCGCCCCGCAGCAGGTGGCCTCCGTCAGTTCCACCACCTCCAGGCCAAGCCTCTGGATCACCTTCAGGGAGGACTGGTAGAGCTCCGGACAGGCCCCCTTGGCCACACAACCTGTATAGAATGCATATTTCATGTGATCAACCCCTCGCTCTTTTAGGTGGGATCCATTAGGACGTCGGTGATTTTAACGTGGTGCGCCGGCGCGCCTCAAAGATCTGGCGGACGGCCTTAATCCCCCTGATCGGACGCTTATAAGGAAAGGGGAGCTTGCCTCTCAGAAACATCTTTAAGGCCAGCGGCAGGGTCCGAAGTAGCTTACCCGGAGATCTCCACAACATTTTAATCGGGAGAAGACCCTCATTCAGCCTACCTTCTCCCCTCACCACCTCCATAAAGGCCGTGATGTGACGTGCCCCCATAGTTTGTTTTATACCCCCCTGCAGGGCAGCCCTCCGCAGCCGGATAATGGCTTCCATAGGCTTCACGTCCTTGGGGCAGACCTCTACACAGAAGTTACAGCGGGTACAGTCCCAGACCCCATTCACCCCGTCCAGATCGATTAAACGCTCGTCCTTTGCCCCATCCCGGGGATCCGCCACAAAGCGATAGGCCTTGGCCAGGGCTGCAGGCCCCAGAAAGCCCGGGGAGGCCTCATAGCTATTGCAGGCCGAAAGACAGGCCCCGCACATGATACAGGCGTCCACATTGTGAAATTCGCTCAGGGTGTCTTTGGTCACCTTGGGCGAGGTCAAGGAAGGCACATCGGACAGCTCTCGAGAAACCAGCCATGGGGTGATCTCGGTGACCTTTCGCCAGAATGGCTCCATGTCCACCACCAGATCCTTGATCACGCGCATCTGTCGAAGTGGACGGAGGACGATCTGCCCATGTTTTCTGATCTCATTAACGACCATGGTCTTGCAGGCCAGCTTCTCCTGACCATTGATCACCATACTGCAAGAACCACAGATCGCGCTACGGCAGGAATAGCGAAAGGTCAGGGTCCCATCCAGCTCATTTTTTATCTGAAAAAGGGCATCCAGCACGGTGTTTGCCCGCCACCCAATGTCCAGCCGGTAATCCTTCTCATTGGGGTAGGCGTCCCTTTCGGGATCAAATTTCTGGACTCGGACCGTAATACGCATCAGGGGATCTCATCACCCGTACCGGTAAGTAATTCCGTATCCACCCTTTGGATACTGCATCTCGATGTTGTCAAATTCGTTGCAGGCGATCGTGCAGGCCCCCATCTCCATACAGTTCTCCCACCCCACGATGATCCGCTGCATATTTTCGTCCCACTTATAGACCGCAGCGGGGCAGACCAGGGTGCACTGCTTTTTCTCGCACTGAAGGCATTTGGAAGGGTCCTTGATCTTCAGGTGGGGCTGGTTATCCACTTTATATTTATTGAGAAAGAGCTTGTCCTCTATCTTCATGGCCCTGCCCCCCGCTCTCTGAGGCGTTGCTGCCGGCGGGAAGCGGCCTGCTGAAACCGACGGTGCTCCTCCTCATTGCGCATCTTTAGACTAGGAACCCGGGCGGGTTTTCCATGATCATCCAGGGCCACGTAGGTCAGGAGGGCATGACTGGAGAGTTGATGGGTCCCGCTGAGCGGATCCTCGGCAAAGACTTCTACCCCCACCTCCATCGAAGTGGTCCCCACATAATTTAAACGCGCCTTGAGGATCACAATATTGCCCAGCCTGATGGGTTGGATAAACTCGAGTCGTTCCATGGCCACGGTCACCACGGGCCTCCTGCTGTGCCGGTAAGCCACCATGGCCCCCACAAGGTCAATCCAGTTCATCACCCGTCCCCCCAGGGCATTGCCCAAGGTATTGGTATCGTTGGGCAGGATCAGCTGTACCATCTCGGTGGCCGATTCGTCCGCATCCTTGTCTTCATCCCCTTCCGGCATGGTGATCTCCTCACAACACGAGGATTCAAGAGACAGTAAAAAAGGTCACTCCCTTATAAGAGAATTTCTCACCTAAATCCTATTTCCTGAATCCTCCCGATCGCCTCTAAACCTCCAGTTGCTTGGGATATTGTGTGAGATTGATACAACCGGTATCCGTGACCCAAACGAGGTCCTCAATCCTCACCGCCCCAGCTCCAGGATAATACAACCCGGGTTCTACCGTCACGACATGCCCTCGCTTCAAAACATAGTCCGACCGGCTGATCCTGGGGGGTTCATGAATATCCAGGCCCAAGCCGTGTCCGGTGCCATGGAAGAAGCCCTGCATCCGTCCACCGAGTATCCCTGTCTCGAACCCCGCCTGTTTAAACACCTGGCAGACCCTCTCATGGATCTCACGGCCGGGTGCCCCGTCATGGATCAACCCTATAGCGGCCTCCTGACCCCTCTGTACCGTCTCATAGATTCGCTTGAGTTTGTCCGGGGCTTTCCCCCTAACCACCGTGCGGGTCATATCCGCAAAGTACCGAGTCCGACTGGACCTTGGAAAAACATCCATGATGATTGCGGTGCCGGCCGAGATGGGGCCAGAGCCCTCATTGTGAGGATCACAGGCCTGATCTCCGGACGCTACAATCGTGTGTTGGGCCACACAGCCCTTTTCCATGAGCTTAACATTGATGATTTTCTTAAGGGCCTCGGAGGTGAGCACCTCTCCATTTCGATAGAGAAGCCCCTTTCGGATCTCCGACTCACGTATCGCCTGAATGGCCATCTCCGTGGCCTCTTCAGTGGCCCGTTGGACCTCACGGATGTACTCGACCTCCTCTTCTGACTTTAGGGTCCTTTCCTCAAA
>DATECO010000027.1:0-2120 GCA_035286865.1 Nitrospiria bacterium
TAGCTGATTACAACCTCAAAGAGGGGGACACGGTTCTTCTTAGCTTCAACAGTAATCCTCTCGCTATTTTTGAGATAGAAGAGGTTTTCACCTACAATAAAGCTGAAATGGCACAGGACGTTTATGGGACTAAGGATGAGAAGCACCCCGGGGCAAAGAGAACCCTTACATACAAAGATAAGTTTTTAGGAGGTAAAATCACGCTGGTCAATCTCCCTAAGGTCCGCGAGCCTTTCACTCCTTACTTTCTTACGCCTAGAGAGCACAGGGAACGGTTTAAAAAGAAGGGGTGGGAGAGGATCGTAGCCCACCAGACGAGAAACGTTCCCCATACGGGTCACGAATGGCTTATGAAGCACGCGTGGATGGCCACCCATGGAGAGCTATCCATGGAAGAGACAGAAGGGGGAAAGGCAATCACCGGTATCCTGGTCAATTGCATAACGGGCGAAAAAAGGGTTGGCGATTATATTGATGAGGCCATGGTCCTGGCCCAAGAGGGGTTAAGGAAATATGGATACTTTAGGGATGACATCCATATGGTATCCCTCACATTCTGGGATATGCGCTACGCGGGTCCGAAGGAGGCTATTCATCACGCGATTATTAGGACAAACTTGGGCCTGACCCACCACATGTTTGGGCGCGACCATGCTGGGGTTGGGACCTATTATCATCCCTACGAGGCACACAGAATATTCAAGAAGATTCCGGAGGGGAGCTTACGGATAACACCTATCTTTGTTCTCGAATGGCTTTACTGCCCGGTTTGCGGAGAGGTTACGAGTATCGGCCTTTGCGGTCATAAAGACAAGCATCAAGCATACAGCGGCACTCTGATTAGAAGCATCATTATGGATGGGATAAAACCTACACGGCTCATCTTTAGGCCGGAGATTTTTGATATCGTCGTCGAATCTGCCGAAAAGTATGGTTTCGGATCGCCGTTTGTGACGAACGAATACTTAGAGAAGGCACCACCTGCCTTTACAGTTGAACCTTTGTAGGTCGGGGAGATGGTTACTTACCCAATCAATATCTGGATTAACGAAGAAAGGTTCGAAAAGCTTCAGAAGGCTGGGCTGGCAGATATGGCCATAGAGGTGCTGGCAGGTATGAAGGTTTTGCCTGTGCCTGCCACCGAGAGGCAAAAGGATGAGGTCTTGAAGTTGTTCCCCATGGCGAAATTTGATAGCGCTACCACCAAGAGCATCGAGTTGCTTCCCAGGAAAGTCAAAGACAAAATATTTGATCTGGTCATCCTAAAAAAGAGCCTGAACGTCATGGATGAATTTATAGGGTCGTATTTGAAGAAGTAACAAAGGAGGGAATCAAGATGCCGACGTATGTGGATCCAAACAAGTGCGACGGGTGCCGGGGGTTGGCCCGGACCGCGTGTATGTACATTTGTCCCAACGACCTGATGATATACGACGCGAATCTAGGAAAGGCGTTCAACAAGGAGCATGGATTGGCCTTCAACCAGGAGCCTGATCAATGCTGGGAATGCTTCTCCTGTGTCAAGGCTTGCCCACAGGGTGCCATCTCCATGCGCGGATACGCTGACGTGGTTCCCTTAGGGGCAACCCTCACACCGATGCGGGGAACCGATTCCATCATGTGGACGGCCAAATACCGGGATGGCCAGATGAAGCGGTTTAAGTTTCCGATCCGAACGACCTCATGGGGGTCCATCGATCCATTCAAGGACTTCCCTGAGCCGTCACCTGACGCGCTTAAAAACCAGTTGCTTTTCGGTGAGCCCAAGTGGCTGATGGTGGAGCGGCTGCCTGCGCCGTCCGAGAACTAATCCAGAGGGAGGTAATTAAGATGGTCCAACCAGAGATCGAAGTCGTCGAGACCGATGTGCTGATCCTCGGTGGAGGCATGGCCGGCTGCGGGGCTGCCTTCGAAGCGGCCTACTGGGCTAAATCGAAAGGCCTACGGGTCGTGATTGTTGAGAAGGCTGCCGTCGAGCGTAGCGGCGCCGTAGCCATGGGGCTTTCAGCCATCAACCTGTACCTCGGTATGCACTGGAATCAGAACCAGCCTGAGGACTTTGTCCACTATGTCCGCAATGATCTGATGGGACTTTCCCGGGAAGATCTGGTCTATGATAT
>DATECO010000028.1:0-13094 GCA_035286865.1 Nitrospiria bacterium
GAGAGTCAAGAGGATGTACAGGCCCTTGTAAAAAACCTCCAGATCGATCTCATCACCATACCTATTTGGGACATTTTCCAACTCTACCTCAAGATGCTGACCCCTGAACTTAGGGGGAGATCCGCTGATGCGACTGAGGAAAACCTCCAGGCGAGGATTCGTGGTAACCTCATGATGGCCCTTTCCAACAAGTTTGGCTGGTTGGTTCTGACCACCGGGAACAAGAGCGAGATGAGCGTAGGGTATGCCACGCTCTATGGAGACATGGCAGGGGGTTTTGCAGTGATCAAGGATGTTCCAAAGACCCTGGTCTATGAATTGGCCCGGCACCGGAATGCACGGGACAGGAAGGCCATCATCCCGCAACGGGTCCTTGACCGTGCTCCAACTGCAGAGCTTAAGCCTGGCCAGACCGACCAGGATACCCTCCCCCCTTACGAGGTCCTTGACCCGATCCTACAGGCCTATGTTGAGGAGGATAAGACCTTTGAGGAGATTGTGGCCATGGGGTATGCACGGTCAGTGGTTGAAAAGGTGATGGGGATGGTGGATCGGAGCGAATATAAGCGCCGCCAGTCACCACTGGGGATTAAAATCACCCCCAGGGCTTTGGGGAAGGATCGCCGCATGCCTGTGACCAATCGCTACAAAGGGATCTCCTGACCTGTCCGTGAATTCTCTTCAATCCGTTAAGTCTTTTTGTTCCGTTGAAGACCCCCCCCTAGCAACCTGCCTGCCGACAGGCAGGCGGCGTGCTTTGCGTGTTCAGAGGCATAAAACCCTTGAAAATAGAAGAGTTGCGGTAATTAACAATTGACTTTGATCTTATTTTCCGTTATATTTTTCTTATTTAAGATATTAATGATTAAGTAAACGAGGAGGGCATGTCTCAGTTTAACACGATGGAAGAAGCCATCCAGGAGATCCAGGCCGGGAGGATGATTGTCCTGGTGGATGATGAGGATCGGGAGAATGAGGGAGATCTGGTAATGGCTGCGGAGAAGGTCACCCCGGAGGCCATCAACTTCATGGCCAGATATGGAAGAGGGTTAATCTGCCTGACGCTGACCGTAGAGCGGGCGGAGGAACTGCAGCTCCCTCCTATGGCCCCGGAGAACACCGCTGTCTTTGGTACGGCCTTCACCGTTTCGATTGATGCGCGTAAAGGAGTAACGACGGGGATCTCAGCCCATGATCGTGCGACCACCATTCTGACGGCAATCTATCCCAGGACGAAGCCTTCCGATCTGGCCAGACCCGGTCATATTTTTCCTTTGAGGGCTCAGAAGGGGGGAGTTCTTCGGAGGGCAGGTCAGACCGAGGGATCGGTAGACCTGGCGCGGCTTTCAGGCCTATATCCCGCCGGTGTGCTCTGTGAGATTATGGATGAGGATGGATCGATGGCCAGGGTTCCCCAGTTGTTGGAGTTTGTGAAGCTCCATCAGCTCACGATCGTAACCATTAAGGACCTCATCCAATACCGGATGCAAAGGGAGTCTTTTGTGCGACGGGTTACTTCGGCCAGCATGCCTACAGAGTATGGAGAATTCGAGGTGATTGCCTATGAAAATACAATTGACCAGGGGAATCACTTGGCGCTGGTCAAGGGCAAGATCCATCCGGACGAGCCGACACTGGTGCGAGTCCACTCGGGGTGCGTCACAGGTGATGTTTTTCATTCAAGGCGGTGTGATTGTGGAGAGCAGCTCCACCGTGCCATGGCAATCATAGAGAACGCAGGGAGGGGGGTGGTGCTCTACCTCAATCAGGAGGGCCGGGGCATAGGACTCATGAACAAGATCCAGGCCTATCACCTCCAGGATGAAAAGGGCAAGGACACTGTCGAGGCCAATCTGGAACTAGGATTCAAACCTGATTTGCGGGATTATGGGATTGGTGCACAAATCCTGGTGGATCTTCGGGTAAAAACAATCCGCCTGATGACCAACAATCCGAGAAAAATTGTAGGACTCAAGGGATACGGTCTTGAAATAGTTGAGCGCGTTCCGATCGAGACGCTTCCCCATGACAAGAATGTCCGTTACCTGAAGGCCAAGAAAGACAAGCTGGGACATTTCCTGGACAAAGTCTAGATGCATTGAGGAAAGGCATGCGAGGGTGATATGCCGAAATATCTCGAGGGAGACAATTCGGCTCGTGGACTCAGGTTCGGGATTGTGGTGAGCCGCTTCAATGAATTCATTACGGAACGTCTTCTCGAGGGCGCCCTGCAGGTCTTGGTCGAGCATGGCGCTGATCTGGAACAAGTCCAGGTGGCCAGGGTACCTGGTGCTTTTGAGATCCCGCTGGTGGCCAAAAAGATGGCCCTTTCCAGGCAGTACGATGCGGTGATCTGCCTAGGCGCGGTGATTAGGGGTGAGACGCCCCATTTTGAATATATTTCTGCCGAGGTATCCAGCGGAATTGCCAGAACGGCCCTTGAGACTGGTATTCCGATTCTCTTCGGTGTATTGACCACTGAGACTGTTGAACAGGCCATGGAACGGGCGGGGCACCTTACTCCGAGCACGAAGGATGTGAGCGCCAGTGCGAGCCATCGGGGACGCCAGGCCGCCCTCGCGGCTGTGGAGATGGCCAACCTGATGAAACAGTTTAAATTCTAAATAAGATGGGTCTTCGACGCAAGGGGAGAGAATACGCGCTCCAGATACTCTTTCAGTTTGATATGACCCAGAACCAGGAGGGTCTGACTGAGCGCTTTTGGGCACAACGCAAGGTGATCCCTGCAGTTCGTGACTTTGCCAATCTTCTGGTGGAAGGTGTGCTCAAAAACCTCGATCAGATTGATGCCTTAATCCAGAAATATACCCAACACTGGTCCTTGAAGCGTATTGCCATTGTGGATCGTAACATTCTGAGATTTGCGATCTACGAGATTCTCTATATGGAGGATATCCCGGCAAAGGTGACCATCAATGAGGCAATAGAGATCACCAAAAGGTATGCGGATAAGGATTCGGGTGCTTTTATCAACGGCATTCTCGACAAGATTGTGAAAGAAGAGAGCAGGGCGCTGTGCAAGAGAGAGGCGATCGAAAGGGATCTCCATGCAGGTAACGATTCGCTCTGAGAAGATTACGAGGATCAGGTCGGAAATCCTTATCGTGGGGTTCTTTCAGGACGTCCGACCCATCCGGGGATACGCCGGAGAGATCGATTGGTTTACCAATGGCACGATTTCCTCTCTAATCCAACAAAATAAGATCAATGGAACCCTGGGAGAGGCCACCTTGCTGGCCACCCCCAAGGTGGCGACCCCCAAAATCCTGTTAATCGGATTGGGCCAAAAAAGAAATTATACCACCAAGATCCTCCAGCAACTTTCCACCCATGTTATAGAGATCCTTTCTCGCCTAAAAGTGTGTGAAGCTATCGCTGAACTCTGGGGACAGGAGGAATGTTCCCTCGATCTTGTGGGGTGCCTGGACATCTTTCTCCAGGAGTGGATGGGAAGCCCCTCACAAACCCGGCTCGGCGGGGAACCCGCTCTGCTCAGTCTCCTGACCCACCAGTCTGAGCGGATCAGGGAATTGGCCCATCGGATCCGTGAATACGAGCGTACAGGGATCTTGCCCTCCCCTTCGGGGGATCTACCCCAAGGATTGGGGACCCTTCGTGTCGAAATGAAACCATAAGACTGACCGCATGACGGTATGATCGACCGCTACGCACTGCCCAAGATGAAGGCCCTTTGGGGACTGGAGCACAAGTACCAGACCTGGCTCCGGATCGAGATTTTGGTCCTAGAGGCCCTGGCCCGGCATGGATTGGTTCCGAAGAGGGCCTTGAGTAAGGTCAAGTCCAGGGCAAAAGTAGATGTTGAAACCATTGCTGAAATTGAGAGCGTGGTCAAACATGATGTCGTTGCGTTTGTGACGGCTGTTTCACGCTCGGTGGGGCCTGAGGGCCGCTATCTGCATTGGGGCCTCACTTCCTCAGATATCCTCGATACCAGCCTCGCCATCTTGATGAAGGAGGCCGCTGAGATCATTTTGGATGGCCTGGCCCACCTCCTCAAAGTGATCGGGGAACTGGCCCATCGCCACAAAGAGACACTCATGATCGGGAGGTCTCATGGGGTTCATGGGGAACCCATTACCTTCGGGCTGAAAATGGCAATCTGGTATGAGGAGACCAAGCGCAATATTCATAGAATGGAAGAGGCCAAAGCGGCGATTAGTGTGGGTAAAATATCCGGTTCAATGGGGACCTTTGCCCATCTTGACCCCGAAGTGGAGGCCCATGTCTGTTCTAAGTGTGGGCTCAAACCGGCACCGGTCTCTAGCCAGATCATCCAGCGGGATCGCCATGCCGAGTTTCTAACTGCCCTTGCCATCCTTGCCTCCAGCATCGATAAGTTTGCGACGGAGATCCGTCACCTCCAAAGGACAGAAGTCTTGGAGGTCGAAGAACCCTTCTATGAAGGGCAGAAGGGCTCTTCCAGTATGCCCCACAAGCGCAATCCCATTGGCTGTGAGAACCTCTCGGGTCTGGCGCGTGTCGTACGGGCCAATGCACTGGCTGGCCTAGAGAACATTGTCCTGTGGCATGAGCGGGACATCAGCCATTCTTCGGTGGAGCGCATCATCATCCCGGATAGTACAATTCTTGTAGACTTCATGCTCAATCGATTCATTGGCATTCTGAGAAACCTCCAGATCTATCCAGAACGAATGCGGTTGAATTTGGGCATGACCCGTGGCTTGATCTATTCTCAGAAACTGCTGCTGGCCCTGGTGGAGAAGGGCCTGAGTCGTGAGAAGGCCTATGAGGCGGTCCAGCGCAATGCGATGAAGGCGTGGCGGGATGGGGATAGTTTTGAAGAACTCGCCCGGGAGGATCCCCTGATCCGGAAGGCTTTATCTCTCCGAGAGCTTAAATCTTGTTTTGACCCCAAATATTTTCTCAAACACCTGGATAAAATTTATAAAAGGGTTTTTGGCTAATCCTGTGTAGGATTAATTGTAAGGTTGGGGACTGTAAGGATCATCCGGCCGAGGGACAGGTATTTCTTCGGACAGGGAAGGGTGAAAAATAGGAGAAAGGAGGAAGGGGAGTTGTGAAGGCAAAAATATATGTTACACTTAAGGAGGGAATTCTGGATCCGCAGGGGAAGGCAGTCCAGCAGTCTCTGGAGACCTTGGGCTATCATGGCCTTCAGGGCGTCCGGATGGGTAAATATCTTGAAATAGAGATGTCAGATCGGTCTATGGAGGCAGCCCAGCGGGATCTTAAAGAGATGTGTGAGAAATTACTGGCCAATCCCGTGATAGAGGAATACCGATTTGAGATTGTAAAATCATAAAAATGTTTAGTCCGTTAATTCCGTTTGGTCTGTTGATCCGTTAACGGACAAAACGGTCTAAACGGACACAGCGGACTTAACGGGTTTGGTAAAATCATGAGCCTTGAGGGTCGTTTAGAGGATTTGGGCCTTCCCGATATTTTTCAGGTTATTGGGCTCAGCAAGAGGTCAGGTATCCTGACCGTGATTCATAGGGAAGGGACGGCACGTATCGTCTTTAGTGAAGGCAACGTGGTTTTTGTCAGCTCAGATAAAACGAGCCGATTTGGATACTCCCTGTTGCAGAAGGGAGTCATCAGTTATGAGGCTTTGGAAGAGGCGTTGAGAATACAGAAGACCACCTCCACAAAAAAACCCCTGGGGACGATCCTGCTTGAGATGGGAATTGTTAGCCAGGAGTCCATTGAAAAACTGCTCAAGGAGCATATCCTCGATGCAGTGAAAGACCTGCTGACCTGGGAGACAGGCTCCTTTCACTTTGAGCTGGGGGGGGTAATGGAGGATGAAATCGTGCTCCGAGGGGGAATTAGTTCGGAGTACCTTCTCTTGGAGGGGGCGAGGCTTCGGGATGAAGAGGTTCGAGTTAAGACGCAAGACCAGGATCCAAGCCCGGAGGCGTCAGAACCGGTCTCTACCCTCTTCTCGGAGGCAGGTTCGGAGTCAAGAGCGGCATCATCTGGGGTGCCTTTGGCCTCACGCCAGAGGGGCCGCAAGGACCTTGACCTCCTCACCGCCATGATCGAAGAGCTCTCCAATCCTTCCAACAGCAGTGAAATTATCTTAATGATTCTGAGGTTTGCCAGTGAGCTCATGAATCGTGCGATAATCTTCATTGTTCGTGAAGGGGAGGTGGCTGGCCTGGGGCAATTTGGTGTGATCCTCAATAACGGATCGGCCGATCAGATGATCCGGAATGTCAGGATCCCGATGACGGACCCTTCCTGTTTTAGAGCGGTGGTGGAAAAGGGCTTGACCTATCGCGGAGCTATTGAAAAGAATCCAAGGAATGAATATCTAGTCCAGCAACTCGGAGCAAATTGGCCCCTAGAGGTCTTGATTGTGCCCGTGATCAGCGATGGAAAGGTGATTGCCGTGCTGTATGGAGATAATGTCCCCCATGGGCAGAGAATCGGGGATACAGAGGGCCTGGAGTCCTTTATCAAGGTTGCGGGATTTGCATTCGGCAAGGCCGTCCTGCAGAGAAAACTGCAGGCCACCCAACACAGGACACAGGATTAAAAGAATCATTTATTCAGGTTGCTGATCATGACCAAAAGGGTGCTTCTGGTAGAGGACTCAGCTACGATGCGGTCGCTGCTGGCCTCAACGCTGGAGGAAATTGCCGGCCTGAAGGTAGTGGCAGTCGGGACTGGGTTTGAGGCCCTCAAGGCCCTCCCGCAACAGCCGATCGATCTTATCATCACTGATATTAACATGCCGGATATCAACGGTCTGGAAGTGGTCAATTTTGTCAAGAACCACCCGGACTATCGGACGATTCCTCTCATCATCGTTTCAACAGAACAGGGCAAAGCCGATATACAAAAAGGACTTTCACTCGGCGCCTCTGCATACATTCCAAAGCCGTTTATCCCCGACGAGTTAAAGAAGACCGTAAAGGGTATCTTAAAATCCTCCAGCAGTTAGGCGTCTTAGGGCCATGAAGAACAACAAGGCGAATTCTCTCAAAGATTTTGTGGCGGAGGCCGAAGAAATCCTGAATGGCCTAGATCGGTGTCTCCTTCACATCGATTCTGCGGGGGACAAAACGCAGGTGAAGCCCGAGGTGGTGAATGCTTTATTTCGAGGAATGCATACGTTGAAGGGAATATCAGGCCTGGCGGGAGTGGAGAAGATCTCGAAATTAAGCCATGCCCTGGAGGGGATGCTGGATCGACTGAGATTGGGCAAGCTGGCTCTGACAGACGCTATCGTTACCATCCTGATGGATGGAGTGGAGAACTTAAGACAACTGGTGCAGTCCGCACATGCGCAGCGGGACGACGGTGTAAACCTTAAATCCCTCTTTCAGAAAATAGAGGAATCGGTCTCAGGAAAGAATCAAGGCCCTTCACAGAATCCATTTGTCCAGATGGGAATCGATACAGATCTAGTGAAAGTCATGACAGAATATGAAACCCATCGCCTTCTGGAGAACATCCGGCAGGGCCGGCATATCATTGAGGTTAAGGCCCACTTTGATCTTCAAAGTTTCGACAAAGATCTATCTCAGATGATCAGCAACCTGCAGGAATTTGGCGAGGTCATTAGCACCCTTCCTTGCCCCGGTCTCTCTTCAGACAGGGAGATAGAATTTAACATTATCGTGGGGATTGAGGGAGCTCTGGATCACGTTAAAGCTCGCATATTGGGGGATAAGGTTAGTATTCGGGAAATCGGTCCAAGCGCTGTGCCTTCACGCCCAGTTGCCATAACTCCCCAGGCCCAGGGCGAGGGGGCTGCTACGGTCAGGAGCCTCAGCCAGAGCCTCCGGGTGGATATTACCAAATTGGATAGCCTGTTGAATGTGGTGGGGGAGTTGGTCCTCAATAAGGCAGTGATTAATCAGATTAGTAAGGTGATGACTCAGACAGAGGGTCTTGTAGGGAGGGCAGCCGAGCTATTTAAGGCTTCCCAGGAGCTGGATCGGAAGGTGACTGAACTTCAGGAGGGCTTGATTGGGATCCGGATGGTCCCTGTGGGACAAATTTTCGAAAGATTGACCCTGGCCGTCCGCAAGCTTTCCAGAGAAATGGGTAAGGAGGTAGACCTTCGGATTAGAGGTGAGGAGACCAAACTGGACAAATCGGTTGTGGAGGCAGTTGCAGATCCACTGCTCCACCTGATCCGAAATGCAATGGACCATGGGATTGAGCCCAAAGAGGTGCGGAAAGTTGCGGAGAAGCCTGAGATCGGGACGATTCACTTGAGTGCTCTTCAACGCGGTAATACCGTGGTTATCGAGGTATCTGATGATGGCCAAGGGATCGATCTGGATAAGGTGTATCAAATCGCCCTTCAAAAAGGCCTCACGGAGAAGGGCAAGACCTATAGCCAACAGGAGCTTCTTAATTTTCTTTTTCTTCCCGGATTCAGCACCACCAACCGTGTGACCGAGGTTTCCGGAAGGGGTGTGGGGTTGGATGTGGTCAGCAAGAATCTTACACAGCTCAACGGGATGGTCGATATAGAAACCATACCAGGCAAGGGGACGAAGTTTACCATCACCCTGCCGATTACCCTGGTGATCATTAAAGCCTTGATCATCAGGGTGGGGCGCGAGCTGTACGGGATCCCCTTAAATGCCGTTTCTGAGAGTCTTATGATCGAAAGGCGGGAGATCCAGACCGTGGAACAGCGGGAGGTGATCCACTTGCGCACTCAAACCCTTCCACTTCTCCACCTGGCGGACCTCTTCGGTCTGATCCCGTCTGTGAATAAGGACGGGCGGCTCTACGTCATTGTGGTGGGCATTGCCGAAAAGCGGATTGGTCTTGTGGTGGACTCCATCGATGGGCAACAGGAAATTGTAATCAAATCTGTTGGGGAAGCACTGAAATCCATTCCGGGGATTGCAGGGGCCACCGAGTTAGGTAACTGTCAAACGATTCTCGTGTTGGATGCTGGAGCATTGATTGGGGAGGCGACACGGGGGAGAACTGTAAAAGAGTCCTTGTCGAGTTAGGTTAAGAGTGTATCTAAGGATACCGGTTCGGGGATTTCTAGATTATAAAGGATTGCCTTTTTGACAATTTTTGGTATGGGTTGTGTAATTGTTTGCACAGTTAAATAGATTTTCTATGCTCTTTAACCTTTTCCCACCGTCTCCTGCCGAATCAGTAACTTCTAAGTCATTGAAATCATAAAGGCTTGTCAGGCGCATAAACCTGCCAAAGGTTCCTTGAATGGCATGTCAATTGCAAACACCCCAATAAGGCCATTTATTTTTTTGGCATATGAATCCACAATTCTGTGGGTTGTTCAGAAAAGATAAGAGCTGTTTTGCATGATGACCTATGGGACAAAAGAGGTGTGCGGCCTCGTGGGCGTATCAGCGCGGCAACTAGAATATTGGGTTCTCATCGGAGTGGTCCATCCTATCCTGGAACCTCATGGGGCGAAGATATTCAAGAAGTTTAATGATCAGGACGTGCGTATCCTCAAAGAGGTGAAGACTTTGACCGATGAAGGATTTTTAGTGAGCCGGGCGGCCCAGAAGGTGAAATTAAGGATGCGGGGATCCCTATCGGCATGAAGGGGCGCACAGGGAAAATAAAATGCGAAAAGGCGTTGTCAAAAAAAGAAGCAAGTCCCGCTCAGGGAGACAGGGACAGGGGCCAAGTGAAGATCAAGTAGCCCGGCCCACCGGTGATCAAGAGATGGAGGGTGGCAATCAAGCACCCGGAGCTGTGATGTCAGCAGTCGAAATGACGCCTTTTCCCTTGAGGGTTCCTGAAGCCGGTTCGCTTCGAGGAGAAATTCCTACATCCCAAGAACCTGGGCCTGATGAAAGGATCCAGGAATTCTTGGCCTTTGTGGTCTCCGGGGAAGAGTATGCGGTAGATATTATGATGGTTAAAGAAATCATCCGCCCTATACCGATTACCTATGTCCCGCGAGCCCCGCGTGATGTGAAAGGCATTATCTCTCTGCGGGGGACCATTGTGCCGATCATTGACCTTCCATGTCGCCTGGGGCTAAAGGACACGGTCCAGGGAAAAATGTCTCGTATCATCGTGATCTCTTTGGTGACAGGTTTGATGGGCTTCATGGTGGATTCTGTAACTGAAGTCGTGAAGATCAAAGAATCCAGTATCGAACCCCCTCCTTCCACCCTCATCGGAGGGCCTGCAAAGTGCCTTCGAGGTATTGGACGTTTCAAGGACCGTATGATCATTATCATGAATGTGGAGAAGACATTGGACACGCAAAAAACGCCCCAACCTCCCGGGCCCTGCCTCGCCGGCAGGCAGGTTGCTGGGGGGATCTTTACCAGTCTTGACTCATCCTTGACTGCCCAAAGGCAAAAGGAATAATGCAATAGGAATCAGGCATAGGGAGAAATTCTATGGAGACTCAAGATAAAAGGTTTCAGTTGGGATTGAGAAGCAAATTTGAGATCATGATATGTCTGCTCTTAATCATTATGGGGGCATTCTCCACTTGGATTTATATGATTCAAGCAAAATCATTCATTGTGGATGGTCTCCAGAAGCGCGGGATCTCATTGGCCAAAAATCTGGCCTATAATGCCACCTACCGGGTATCTGCAGGGGACACGGGCGCCCTGGAACAATTTGTCAAGGGTGTGGCAGAGGAACCCGATATCGCCTATGTCATCATCTTAGATAGCCATGGCATTGTCTGGGCGCACAATAACCCGGCAGAGGTGGGCAAGACTTACAAAGATGAGGTCAACTTGAAGGCGCAACAGGTCAAGGACCTGACAACGCATCTCTACCGTTCCGAGGACGGCGTGGATATTTACGAAATCATCACCCCGATCAGACTGGCTAGGTCCTCTGGGGGGGGAGACCTACAGATGGATGAAAGTGAAAGTACCCAGTCAGGTGTGAAGATTGGGGTGGTCCGGCTCGGTCTCTCTACTGAAAGTACAACGGCCAAGTTGAATCGACTGATCTGGGTGAGCATCTTCTTAACCCTGGTGGTAATCGGGATTGGAATTGCAGTCTCTACCTTTTTTGTCAAGGTGATCGTGAAGCCCCTTGAGAAGATGGCCGGGGTGGCCACCTGGATCAGTAATTGGGATTTTACGCAATCCCTGGAGATCCATTCCCGGGATGAAGTGGGTACCCTGGGGAAGGCCTTTATCAAGATGATGGGTAATCTTAAAACCATGGTCAGAAAGATTGCGGACGTCTCTCAGGATGTGAGCGCGGCTTCCACACGTATCACTGAAAGTAGCAGGCGCGTCGCGGAGGGGGCCAATGTCCAGGCCATGGCTGTGGAGAAAACCTCCAGCTCTATGGTCCAGATGAATACCTCCATCAGAGAGATTGCAGAAGGGATTGAGGTTCTCTCCTCGGGAGCGGAGGCCACGTCTTCATCGATCCTGAAAATGAGTACAGCCATCGATGAGGTCGCTAAGAACACTCATGGAGTCAGTACTTCGGTGGAGAGTACCTCCTCTTCGATTGTGGAGATGATGGCCTCGATCAGGCAGGTGGCAGAGGGAGTAGATCTGCTGTCCGCGGCCGCTGAGGAGACCGCATCCGCCATGAATGAGATGAGTGCATCCGTTAGAGAGGTCGAAAAGAATGCCCGGGAATCGGCCCGGCTCTCCGAGCGGGCTAGCAGTGATGCCCGGGAGTATGGAATGAAGGCCGTGGAGAAGACCATCGATGGGATGAAGCGGATCCAGCAGACGGCAGTTAAATCGGCGGAGGTGATTAATAAACTGGGTCAGCGGTCCGAACATATCGGCAAAATTCTTAGCGTGATCGAAGAGGTCACAAAGCAGACCAACCTTCTTGCCCTGAACGCAGCAATCCTCGCCGCCCAGGCAGGCGAGCACGGCAAGGGCTTTTCGGTGGTGGCTGATGAAATCAAAAATCTTGCTGACCGCACTGCGATGTCCACCCAGGAGATCTCCCAGCTGATTACGGATGTCCAGGTGGAAGCGAAAGATGCCGTGGTCTCCATTGCTGACAGTTATAAGAGCGTTGAGGAAGGCATGAAGCTCTCCCTTGAAGCCGGTGAGGCCTTGACCAAGATTCTGGACAGTTCCAAAAAATCTGCTGATATGGCAAGGGATATCGAGTTGGCGACCTTGGAACAGGTCAAGGGGATCCGGCAGGTGATCGAATCGATGCAGAGGATTACCCAGATGGTCAGCCAGATTGCCCTGGCGACCCAGGAGCAGACCAAGGGATCCTCCATGATTACCCAGGCCGCAGAACGAATGAAAGATATTACACATCAGGTCCGGAGTTCTACTGCGGAACAGGCCAAAGGGAGCAAGGAGATCACCAAAGCCATGGAAAATGTCACCGAGCGCATCCAGCAGATGGTCAAGGCCATCACGGAGCAGAGGAAAGGCAGTGAGGTGATTGTGAAATCGGTCGAAGAAATCCGACATATCTCTAAGGAGAGCGTCAAACTGGTGACTGAGATGAATCAGGTGGTCGAGATTCTCAGCAAGCAGTCGGAGGTCCTCAGAGGGGAGATCAGTCGGTTCAAGATCTGATAGGTTTTGGTCATGCCATCTGACGGATCCGAGACTCTTGCTCAAGAAAGACGGCTCGTTCACTTTTCTGTGAATGGGCGGGCCTACGCCATCGATATTCACAGAATCCAGGAGATTATCTTTTCCCGGGAGGTGACCCCCCTTCCGATGTCGCCCAGTTTTATTCTTGGTGTCATTGAGCTGCGAGGACAGATCATCCCTGTGATTTGTCTTAAAGGGCGACTCGGCCTGACCGCCGGAAAGATGGACTCGAGGGTTCCTAGCAACGGGAATTCCTCCCATATCCTGATTGTCAGGATCGGGGGCCGGACAACAGGTCTGATGGTCGATGAAGTGCAGGAGGTGGTCAGGATTCACCATGGAGCGATTCACCCTCCAGATCAATTCTTCACGGGTGAAGAGTGTAAATATCTAGAAGGAATAGGCCGCCTCAACGACCAGTTAATCCTGATTTTAGATCTTGACCAATTGTTGTCTTTGGAGGATGTGAAATCACTTGAGCAGGGGTAGATACCCAGCAAGCGGGAGCGAGCGTGCGGGGGAGGGCATCGACGCTGAGTT
>DATECO010000029.1:0-3995 GCA_035286865.1 Nitrospiria bacterium
GGTGCCAAGCCTGATATCCTAAGAACTGCGAGAGGGTGTGTATGGGGCATGATAGGATTGTTCACAGGTTGAGATCGTGGTAAGATAAAGCTTTATTACAGATTACTGCCATATTTTTTGTACCCCCTGTTGAGGATAGGAGGCTATGGCCAGGAGTATTCAAATTCAAATGGGGTTCATGCCCTTAGATTCCAACGGGGGCAAGTGGCCGATTTTCTTATTTTTATTTACACTCATTGGCCTATCCATTCATGCCTGCAGTCTCCATCGCCCCTACACTGGGGAGGATAGCGATACCTTCCACGCCATCGCGATACGAGATGATGTCTTGTCACCCAATTTGTCGATCACCCCACCAGAAATAACAATCAAGGCAGGTGAGGTGGTGGCCTGGGCTAATTATACCAGCTCCGTACTCCAGTTAAGCCTCCAGGGGATAGAGGGTCAGGAAAAGCCCGGATTGCTAAAGCGGCTCGGCTCAAAGGCCGGATTATTATCCAAAGATACGGCGACCCAAAATACCCTGATGGCGGAACCGGCGGAACGATTAAGGGTGTTAGAAGAAACACTTAAAGAGCAGCGCCTCCAGCTTGCACAGATGAAGGCACAACTCAACTCCTCCCAGGAACCACAGCAGTCCCTGCAAGAGAGGTTTCAGGCCTTAGAGGAAAGACTCAAGGAGCAGGAGGTCCAACTGGCCGAACTCAAAACGGGAGCCCTCATTCCCACCGAGCCACCGAAGCCTCCGCAGATCCCAGCCTTTATTAGTCCCTTCACCACGATCAAAGGTAAATTTGAGTTTCCTGGCCGTTATGCCTTTACCCTATATCAATCTTCGCCAAACCGGCGTCCAAGCCATGTGCAGGGTAGCGTCACGGTTCTTCCTGTCGCGGAACTTCCTTGACACCCGGTCATTCGACTTTTATAATAAAATAAATATGCTGTGGCATAATAAACCTATGAGTGAATTGGAGATCCGGGTAGATGCTGAGTTAGACCTGCGTGGGGTGATGTGCCCCTATAATTACGTGAAGACCAAGCTGAAGCTTGAAGAGATGAAGCCCGGCCAAATTCTGTCCGTCACTATTGATGATGGGGAGCCCATTCGCAATGTCCCCAGAAGCGCCCGAGATGAAGGGCACAAGGTTTTGCAGATCCAGAAAATCGACAACGTGTTTCGAGTGATCATTGAGCGAAGCCCGGATGACTAAATCCTCTTGCGGATCGCCCCTTCAATCAGGAGGGTCACCTCACCCTTCACGCCCTTTTCAGCTAACCGTTCAATGACTTCCGAGATTTGACCTCGAATGACTTCCTCAAATACCTTGGTCAGCTCCCTTGCCAAAACCATGGGACGGTCACCTAGGATGTTAAGGCAATCCTTGAGCGTCTGGGTCACTCGGTGGGGGGATTCGAAAAAGATCAGGGTATGCGGAAGCCCTTTTAGGGATTCTAGTTTTTTGAGTCGCTTCCCCCTTTTTTGTGGAAGAAACCCCTCAAATAGAAAGGAATCGCTAGGAAGGCCGGCTACAGACATCGCACAGAGGACTGCAGAGGGCCCTGGAATAGGAACCGCCCTGATGCCTTCCTGGATGCAGCGATTGATAAGATAATAGCCAGGATCCGAGATGAGTGGGGTGCCGGCATCAGAAACCAGGGCGATGGACTGCCCTTCCTGCAAACGTCTGACCAGGACCTCAGCCTTTTCCTCCTTATTATAACTGTGATAGCTCGTGAGGGGGGTATGGATCCCATAGTGATTGAGCAACTTTTGCGTCTGCCGCGTATCTTCGGCCGCGATCAGCCCGACCTCCTTGAGGGTGCTCAATGCCCGAAGTGTGATGTCCTCGAGATTGCCAATGGGCGTGCTCACAATATAGAGAAATCCCTTATCAGGCGCCATTTCATGACTCCATCTCTGGGGTTGATCTTAGCAAAAATGGCTCTTCCCTGCAATTTATGATTCGTTGGCTTGTCTGTTGATGGGTTTTTTTGGTATACTCGCAGAAAAGATCGTCGTGATTGTATTTTTCCGGGATTTATAAACTTCGGAGTTGAACATGAACATCTGTATGGTTGGCACAGGCTATGTGGGGCTGGTCACTGGCGCCTGTTTTGCAGAATTTGGGCTCCGTGTGATTTGCGTGGATAAAGACGAGGCCAAGATTCAGGCCCTTAAAAGTGGGATGATTCCGATCTATGAGCCTGGCCTGGAGGAGTTGGTTAAAAAGAATCTGAGGGAAGGACGGCTCACCTTCAGCCAGGAGCTTGGATCCGCGGTGGAGAACTCTCTCGCGATCTTTATCGCCGTGGGGACCCCTTCGCTGGAAGACGGCTCCGCGGACCTTTCCTATGTGGAGACCGTCGCGGAGGGGATTGCCCGACACATGAATGGCTACAAGGTCATCGTGACCAAGAGCACCGTCCCGGTAGGTACAGGCGAAAGCCTCCGTGAAATCATCGGGGGTGTGCGGCAGGAAAAGGTGGATTTTGATCTGGTCTCCAACCCTGAATTCTTGCGTGAAGGCTCGGCGATTGAGGACTTCATGAGGCCGAACCGGGTGGTGATCGGCGCCGAAAGCCCTCAGGCGGTGGCCATCATGAGGGACCTCTATCGCCCCCTGTATCTCATCGAAACACCTTTTATCATCACAGATATTCCCACCGCAGAGATGATCAAATACGCCTCGAATGCCTTTCTGGCCACAAAGGTCTCCTTCATCAATGAGATTGCCAATCTCTGCGAACTGATAGGAGCGGACATCTACCAGGTGGCGCGGGGAATGGGTCTGGATGGTCGCATCGGGTCCAAATTTCTCCACCCCGGCCCGGGCTTTGGAGGTTCCTGCTTTCCAAAGGATGCCCAGGCCCTGAGCAGCCTTGCCCAAAAAAGAGGGTATGATTTTGAGATCATCAATGCAGTACTGAAGGTCAATACCCGGCAGCAAAGGGTCATGGTGGAAAAGATCACAGGAATGTTTGATCATCTCGCAGGAAAGACACTCGGGGTCTTGGGGCTAGCCTTCAAACCCAACACGAATGATATACGGGAATCCCCTGCGATTACGATCATCAAGGCGCTGATGCAATCTGGGGCCAGGATCCGAGCCTATGACCCGGCGGCCATGGAAGAGGCCAAAAAGGCCCTGTCCGCCTCAGGCAGTGAAATGACCTTTTGCCAGGATGCCTATGATACGGCGAAGGGCTGTGACGGGTTGATTTTGATGACCGAATGGAATCAGTTCAGAAATCTTGATCTGGGGAGGATCAGGGAGGTACTTAAACAGCCGGTCTTCATTGATCTCCGCAATGTGTATGATCCGGGGAAGATGGCCGAACTCGGATTTCGTTATGTGGGCGTGGGAAGAAAATCCTGACTGATCACCTTAGCCTTTTGGCTTTACGTGACAGCGGTTGCAGTTTGAGAGCGGGAAGGCCACCCGCCCGTGGCACCTGCCGCAAAACTCACCATTGACAATCTTGACCATCGACATCGGATTACTCCCCTTTCTCATCGTAAAGATGTTGGGGTGACAGTTACCACACTCCAACCACATCGTATGAGGGAAATGGGGAAAAATCACGTTTGGCATCGCCCCCACCGCTGGAATCTCCACATCCAGCGGAAAGGGAGGGATCTCAGGTTTCCCAGGTTCGAGGGTCCCTTTAGGGTGGATAATCCCATCCTTAAGGGCCTTGACCCAGTCGATATTGCCCGCAGCGTCTCTGGGTAGATCTTTGAGGATCAGCTCAGGGTTTCGGTTCTGTTTGGCAAACGGCAGTCCAGGTTCTGGCAGCGTGGTAAGGTCTTCGCCTGCTTCAATTCCGGGGAGAGGGGGGGAGAGGGCCTGGGTCTCGGGGGTGGCAGCCGGCGAAGGGGGCTTTTGCTTCAGTTGTGCACAGGAATAAAGGATGAGGGCAGCCGTCCCAAGCAAAATCCCCATCATCACCAGCGACTTTAAGTAGGATGGCCTAATCATTTAAAAACTCCTCCC
>DATECO010000030.1:0-4075 GCA_035286865.1 Nitrospiria bacterium
ACACGGGAAGCAATATACGAATAACGAGTAACGCTATCCAGACTGAACGGACTTAACGGTCTAAACGGACCAAAGGCTTATTAAACGTGAAATCGAGCGCCGATATCGACAAGCTCAAGATGGAGAATACCCTGCTCAAGCAAGAGCTTCGGCAGAGGACCCGTGAGCTTTCTTTTTTCATTAATTCCAGTAAGGCGCTGACCTCCACGCTGGAGTTTAAAAAAGTATTAAAGATCATCATGGAGAAGGCCCAAAAGTTGATCAAGTGTGAGGATTGGTCACTCCTCCTCCTGGATGAGGCGACCCAGGAGCTATACTTTGAGATGTCCAAGGAAAGAAAGACCAAGAAGGTGATGAAACGGAGGATTAAGCTGGGTAAGGGGATTGCCGGATGGGTGGCTAAGAAGGGAACCCCTCAGATTGTCGCAGACACCTCGAAAGACCCCCGGTTTAAGAAAAGCATCGAACGGCGCAATTACACTCACGCCAGGTCTATCCTTTGTGTGCCGATCATTAACAAACGCAGGACCATCGGCGTCTTGGAGATGGTCGATAAGGTCAATGGGGAACCCTTTGAGGAGAAGGACCTAGATCTCCTCATCAAGCTAGTGGATCAGGCCGCCATCGCCATCGAACGTTCTCACCTCTACCAAAAGATGGCCGACCTGGCGATCACTGATGACCTCACCAAACTCTTTAACTTCCGCCATCTGGACCAGACCCTGGACTTCGAGATACGACGCTGCCAACGGTACGGTTCTGCCGTATCCCTGATTTTTCTCGATATGGACTACTTTAAGTTGGTCAACGACCGCCACGGTCACTTGATGGGGAGCAAGGTCTTAATCGAGGTGGCCCAGATTCTCACCTACAACCTGCGGGATATCGATATAATTGCCCGGTATGGGGGTGATGAGTTTGTGGTGGTATTGCCCGAGACCTCCGTGGATACTACCTATAAGATCTCCCAGCGGCTGCAGCAGTCTATCCGGGATCACAACTTTTTGAGCGAGGAAGGATTAAAGATCAAACTCGCGGCCAGTTTTGGCATTGCAGGCTATCCGGTGCATGCCAAGAATAAGAAGGACCTTATCCTTCTTGCGGATCAGGCCATGTACCAGGCGAAGTACGGGGGGCGCGACCGTATCTGCATTGCCAAGGTGGAGTAAAAACATCCCGCCATTTCGATTATCCATATTTCCCAGCTTAAAGCGCAAAGCATAAACTCTTGACATTGGAAATCGCCGGCGTGATAATGTCGTCATGGATATTTTAAACCCTACTGTTTTACTTCTCATCTTGCTGGTTGCTTTGGCCGTCGGGATGACTATTTTTGCTTGGTTGATCTGGAAAAGACAATCTTCCGCCTCAGGCGGAGGATCCGGGGAGCAGACCCTGTTTTTCATGCAGCAGATGGACGGCTTGCGTCAACAGATGGCTGAGAGTTTGACCCAGGGCATGTCTCTGATGTCTCAGCAGATGGCCCAGATGACCAACCAAGTGAGCGCCCAGATGGGGTCGGTGACCCAGCAGCTTGTCCAGACGACGGGTCAGATTGGGCTTCGGTTGGACAATGCGACCAAGGTGGTGGGTGAGGTGCGGCAAAACCTGGGGGAGCTCTCAAAGTCCGCGGAGCGTATCCTCGAGGTGGGCAAAGATATCTCAAGCCTCCAGGAGATCCTTCGCGTCCCGAAGCTTCGGGGGACCCTGGGTGAGCTATTTTTGGGAGACCTTTTGGCCCAGATCTTTCCGCCGAACCATTTTACACTTCAATATGCCTTCAGGAGTGGAGAGGTAGTGGATGCGGTGATCCATCTGGGCCAAGGGTTGGTCCCGATCGATTCTAAGTTCCCTCTTGAGAATTTTCGGCGCGTGATCGAAAGTCAGGGAGAGGAGGAAAAAAAGGCCAGCCGGAAGCGTTTTTTGATAGATCTGAAACGCCATATTGACCTTATCGCGACCAAGTACATCCTGCCAGATGAGGGGACGTTTGATTTCGCTTTGATGTACATCCCGGCAGAGAATGTGTATTATGAGACGATTATCCGGGATGAGGCCTTGGGTGATGACAAAAGCCTCTCAAGCTATGCCCTGGCCAGGCGTGTGATACCGGTTTCCCCCTGCAGTTTTTATGCCTATCTTCAGGCTATTTTGCTGGGCCTCAAGGGCCTGAGGATCGAGAAAAGTGCCCAGGAGATTATCCAGCACCTCGGCCGCCTCCAGGGTGATTTTTCACGATTCCGGGAAGACTTTGAAATCCTCGGTAAGCACCTCAATAATACCCGAAACCGGTATGAGGAAGCGTCAAAGCGGTTGGATCGTTTTGGAGAAAAACTGTCCCGTTCATCCTCCACCTTAACCTCCGCCTCATCCTCCGCCTCAGGCGGATCAGGCGGAGGATCAGACGAAGGATTGAGTCTAGAAAATGGAATGGCCGCACAGATAAGGCCAGATGAGCCTGCCCCGATCCCTCAAGAGCAATCCTCCGCCTCAGGCGGACAAGCGAAGCTACTTTAAATCAACCCAAAAAAACAATGACGTCAAAGCAGATGGAAGATCTTGGAAATCCAGATCTCATTAAGGCAATACAGGGTCGTATCTCAAGTCAAGGGCGGATCACCTTTGCGGAATATATGGAGATGGCCTTGTACATGCGGGGTCTGGGCTACTACACATCAGGAGGTGAGAAGATTGGCGGAGAGGGGGATTACTATACCAGTCCAGACCTGCATCTCCTGTTTGGCGAGATGATCGGTCGCCAACTGGCCCAGATGGCAGACACGTCCGCCTTAGGCGGATCGGTTTCCTCCTTGGCTATTGTGGAGATGGGGGCTGGGAAGGGTCTATTGTGTCACGATATCTTGAATTATACCCGCAGAGAACATCCGAAGTTTTTCCAATGCCTAACCTATCTGATCATCGAAAAGAGCCACACTATGATTGAACAGCAGAAAGAACGACTTGCCCCTTACATCCAGGAGGATAAGGTTAGATGGGTCAGCGGGCTAGACAATGCAACCTTTCCACATGGCATTGTCGGGTTTGTAATCTCTAATGAACTTTTGGATTCCTTCCCAACACACCGGCTTGTAAAGAAGGAAGGTCAACTGCAGGAAATCTATGTCACGATGAGAGATGGCAGGTTTTTGGAAGTCCTGGATGTGCCCTCTTGTCCCGATCTCGTCAAGTATTTTGAGAGGCTCGATATAGTGCTGGATGAGGGCCAGCAGGTCGAGGTGAATTTGAAGGCACTAGACTGGATGCGGCAGGTGGGCCGAACCCTAAAGAAGGGTGTCGTCATCACAGTGGACTACGGGTACCCCGCGGCTGAACTCTACTCACCCCACCGTAAAAGCGGCACCTTTTTGTGCTATTATAAACATAGGGTGACTGAAGATCCTTATGTGCGCGTCGGCTGGCAAGACATGACGGCCCATGTGGATTTTACCAGTCTTGCCCGGACCGGCCAGGAGGTGGGTTTGGAGGTGACCGGGTTTACAAACCAGGAATATTTTCTTGTAGGCCTGGGGGTCACACAGGAGATCGAGAACCGGCTCGAGCAACAGACAGACCGGCAGTCTCGTGAACAACAACTCTCTGCCATGAAACACCTCCTTGCACCCAACGGGCTAGGGAGGGTATTTAAGATCCTCATTCAGCATAAGGGCCTAAAAGACCCCCGATTGGCCGGTTTGACCTATAGGCCTTTTGGCCCGGAAGTATTATTTTCTCTTTGACAAAAAGGGCCCAGAAGGACTATGATATAACGTCTATCATTATAATATATAAACAGATTTTAAGAAAAGTCCTTCTTTAATGGGCAGATTAAATTAGCGAGAATATTAAGATGCTGCCAGGGTCATACGTTCCTACCCAATATTATCCTATTCTGTTATTTTTTATAATTGCCGTGGCCTTTGGGATTACGACCTTAATTATTGGGATGTGGCTGCGGCCTCACAGGCCATACCGTGAGAAGCTCATTGCATATGAAAGCGGGGTGCAACCCTTTTCGGACGCTCGGATCCCTTTTCCGATGCGGTACTATGTCATTACGATGCTGTTTGTGATCTTC